>JAYRJH010000231.1:0-5105 GCA_041906415.1 Sphingomonas sp.
AAGCGTGGTGGCCAGTGCCTGACCCAGCGGTTCGTCACGGACGAGCATGTCGGTGTCGTCTCCCCCCGCGTCGCGAATTTCGAAGATCGGAGCGGGGCCGCCGAGGAAGCCGGCCATATGAAACACTGGCTGCAGCGGGCTGGACCGCACTACCCCGAAAGGAATGACCGACGGCGAATGACTGTGGACCACCGCGCCGACATCATCGCGCGCTGCATAGACTGCGGCGTGGATGAAGCGTTCGAGGAAAGGGCGGCGCTCGTCCCCGTCGCATGGCGCGCCATGCAGGTCGAGCTGCATGATATCTTTGGCCGTCACCAGTGCCGGCGCCATCGACCGCGCAATCAGGAAACGCGCGGAATCGTGCGGATGACGTATGCTGACATGGCCGAAGCCGTCGACGATGCCCTGTGCGGCGAGAATATGGCTCGCCGTAACCAGTTCTTCAATCGCTTGATCGAGATTGGCTTCGTTCATGTGGCTCTCCTCGAATTTTCTTCTGCGAGCAATTGATTGGCGGCGGCGATCGCGTCGCCGGGCCTGTCGGCCGGTATCCTCGCGGCTACATAGCGATCGGGCCGCAGGAGCAGGATGGAATTGTCGCAGGCCGCCAACTCCGGCGCGGCGTCGGGCGTTATCGCCACGCGCGCGCGGATCAGGCGGTTCCATCCGCTGCTGAACCGCAAGGTGTCGAGCGTCGCTTGCGACACGCCAATCGCGAGGACAGCGAAACCGTGCCCCAGCAAATCGTCGAGCAGCTTGCCCGAATGCGGTCCGCTGCGCAGCACCGGCTGCGGCACCATCCGGCCGACGATGCCCCGGCGGCTGAGCATCGATTCGAGCAGGAAGCCGGCGTTGAAACGGGGCGCGGGCTTGTATTTCATTTCCGCGAAATAGCTTCGCGCCGCCGGCCATAGCCCCAGCGCGCGGAACAGCGCGCGTGTTGCAACGCCGTGGCCGGTGCTGCGCGGGCCCATGATCTTCCCCATGCGCACCGCCAGCCTGATCATCTCTCCCACATGGTCGCGGCGCTCCTGCTCGTAAGTCGCGAGAAGGCCCGGACCGATCTCACCCCGGATCACGGCGGCGAGCTTCCATGCGAGGTTGGCGGCGTCGCGCAGGCCGCTGTTCATGCCCTGCCCCGCGAAGGGCGGCATCAGGTGGGCGGCGTCGCCGGCCAGATAGACCCGCCCGCGCCCCCAGCAATCGGCGATCCGCGCATGGAAGTGATAGATCGTCTTGCGGACCAGCCGGCTTTCCGGCGCGGCGTGATGGGTCTTCAGCAGCGCGGCGATGCTTTCGTCCGAGAGGATATCTTCCTCGCTCTCGCCCGGCTTGAGCTTGAATTCGTAGCGGCGGGTGCGGTGCGGGCCTGGCAGGGCGATGCCCGAGCGCGCCGGATCGCAGAATACGATCGTCTCCGGGCTGGCGGTCGGCGAGTTCTCCAGATCGACGATCAGCCAATTCTCGTCGAGGCTCGACCCTTCCAGTTGCGAGCCGATCTGCTCGCGCGTCCGGCTCGACGCGCCATCGCAGCCGATGAGATATCCGGCGCGAACCTCGTGCGTGGCGCCGTCGGCATCGCGCAGGCTGACCAGGACGTGATCGTCATGCTCGACGAAGCCGGACACCGTGCAGCGAAAGCGCGGCTCCACGCACGGGAAACGCGCCATCCCCTCGCGCAGCCGCGCCTCGAAATCCGGCTGACGGAAGGCGTTGCGGCGCGGGTGCCCAAAGGGTCGCGCCAGCGGCTTCACCTTCAGGAAGGTGCGCCCGGCGGGCGAACGATATTCCGAGCCATAGCCGTGGACGAGATCCGGCTCGATCCTGTCGAGCAGACCGATGCTCTGCACGACCCGCAGGGATTCGTCGTCGATCGAGACTGCGCGCGGCTCGCTGACTGTTGAATCCTTCACTTCGACGATCAGCACATCGATCCCCGCCTGACCCAACAGGTTCGCAAGGCACAGGCCGGTCGGTCCCGCGCCGACGATGACGACGGATGTCTCGTGCTTCATGGCCAACACCGTGTCAGGCGCGGCGCGCGATGCCGTTGGACAATATGCCTATGCCGTCGATCTCGATCTCCACCGTGTCGCCTGGCTTCATGAACACAGGCGGGTTGCGCTTCGCCCCGACCCCGCCCGGCGTGCCGGAGACGATCACGTCGCCGGGGCTGAGCGGAGTGAATGTCGAGATATATTCGATCAGTCGCGCGACCGGGAAGATCATATCCGCCAGTACCGCGTCCTGCATGACCTCGCCGTTGAGCCGCGTCCGGATGCGTTGCGGGCCGATCGCGCCGAACTCGTCCGGCGTGACCAGCCACGGCCCGAACGCGCCGGTTTCCGGCCAGTTCTTGCCCGGCGTGAACTGGATGGTGTGGTTCTGCCAGTCGCGGACCGATCCGTCATTGTAGCAGGAGAAGCCGGCGACATGATCGAGCGCGCGCGCCGCCGGGATGCGCCGCCCGCCGCGCCCGATCACCACCGCCAGTTCGCCCTCGTAATCGAGCCGGTCGGATTCGAGAGGCATGACGATATCGGCGCGATGGCCGGTCTGGGAATCGGCGAAGCGGGTGAAGATCGTCGGATTCTCCACTACCGCCCGGCCGGTTTCCTTGCGGTGGTTTTCGTAATTGAGGCCCACACAAAGGATCTTGCCGGGATTCGGGATCAGCGGCCGCCATGCCAGCGTGTCGAGCGGCAGGCGCGCTCCGTCGGCGGTGAAATAGTCACGTGAGGCCAGCGCGCCCGCGGCGATCGCCTCCGCCAGCGACAGCCAGCCGCTCTGCACGATCACCGCGTCGCCTTCGATCAGGCCCGGACGTGATCGCCTTCTGCTGCGCGGTGAAGGCGAGCGACCACCATGTCGTCGCCTTCGCCAAGTCGCCGGGCGTCGGCTTCCACCACGGCAGCTTCCAGGTCAACGACCCCGACGAGGTGGGGCGCGGCGGCCGCGCGCTGGTGGAGAAGGCAGGGAAGGGAGACTGGGGGTTCGGCCGCCACACGATCGGATCGAACTTCTTCCATTATATCCAGGACCCGTGGGGATCATGGTTCGAATATTATTCGGACATGGACTTCATCGACGACTACGATCTGTGGACCCCGACCAATTATTCGATGGAAGACAGCCTCGCCAATTGGGGTCCGGCGGTGCCGCACGACTTCGTTCACAATTACGAGGTCGATCCGGCCCCCTTCGCCTGACCGTGATGGCTGGGGCGAAGGTCCGGCGGAGCGCCGCCGCGTCAGGCGGCGGCTCTCCCGCTGGCGAGGAGCAGGGGTTCCTCACCCGGCCACGCGTCGCCGCGCCACGCCACATGCTGGTCCGGGCGTATCAGCGCGAACGGCGCGCCGTAGAGCGCTTCCAGCGCCGCATCCTCGATCCCGATCACCTCGAGCGGAATGCCGAGGCGTTCGGCGTCATCCAGCGCGCGCCGCGTTTCGGGCGATCCGGCGCGGAAGGCGAGCAGCGTGAAGCCGGCGCCGAACAGGTCGTAGAGCGAGCGGCCGTCCGGCATCCAGCGGTGCGGCGCGACGCAGCCGGGGCGGCCGGAGGGAAGATAATCCTGTCCGATCGCGGGCACCGGCGTCTCCTCCTTCGCCAGTACCGGGGAATCGGCGTAGCAATAGCCGAGCACCACGCCGAGGCTCTTGAACTCCCGGCGCTTGGCCTCCTCGATCCGCCGGCCGACACGCGCGCGGATCGCGTCGCCCGCCGAACCGTCATCCTCCATGCCGGGTTCGTAGAGCTGGTTACCAAGCACGGCGTGGTTGGCGACTGCCTCGTCGATCACCTGGCGATGCAGCGGGCGGCGCTCGCGCTGATAGCTGTCGAGCAGTGCCGCCCCGCCCCAGCCTTGCAGCACGGCGGCGAGCTTCCACCCCAGATCGACCGAATCCGCGATCCCCATGTTCATGCCATAGCCGCCGAACGGCGGGTGCAGGTGGCAGGCGTCGCCCGACAGGAATACGCGGCCCCGGCGGTAACGGTCGGCGATGAACTGGCTCGCCACCCATTCGTCGGTGCTGAGGATCTCATAGGGCAGGTCGATGCCGGTCGCGCGCCGGATCAGCGCGGCGGCCTCGTCCTTGTCGAGCTTCAGCCCTTGTTTCACGCCGGTCGGCATGAAGAACCAGCGGTCGCCGTCGTCCATCGGCCCGATCAGGCTGGGGGTGTCGGCGTTGACCTGCCAATACATGACGGCCGGGCCGTGGGTGTGCGCCTCCGCCAGCCCCGGCGCGCGGAACACGATATTATAGTTGAACGACAGGCCGTATTGCCCGTCGAACGTCGCGCCGATCTGCTCGCGCACGATGCTGCGCGCGCCGTCCGCACCGACCAGATAGGCACTCTCGACGGTGAACTGCTCGCCGGTGGTCAGGTCGCGCAGCACGCTCCGCACGGTGTCGCCCTGTTCTTCGAACCGCTCGAACTCGCAGCGGAAACGGATCGTCACCGGCGCCAGCGTCTCGGCGTGCTCGCGCAGCACGTCCTCCAGCTTGTATTGCGGAATCCATTGCGCATGCTCCGAGTAACGCTCGTCGCGCGCGGGGGCGCAGTTGAACGCGTTGGGGATCATCGTCAGCCTGTGCCCACTGAGCCGCGTCGCGAACACCACGTTCGACGGATAGTCGACCCCGAACGGCGACGCCGCCGCCAGCTTGTCGGCGATGCCCCAGCGGCGCAGATGCTCGCGCGAGCGGATGTGGGTCGTCTTGGCGCGCGGGGCATAGCCGACGCGGTCGTTGCGCTCGATCACGAGGCATTCCACCCCGCGCGAGCCGAGCTCGATGGCGAGCGCGAGTCCTGCCGGGCCTGCGCCGACGATCAGCACCGCGGTTCGATTAGTGTTGCCCATGCTTCCCCTGCCTGTCGTATCATGCGGTCACGGCGCTTGCCCGGCCCTGACCGTCGATCTTCAAGACGTTCCTATCCACGACAGCCGGGGTCCGTGGCAGGATGGCAGCTTTGTTCCGGCGATAGGGAAATGGTATCGCCATGAAACTTTCACAGATCAGGGACGTGGTGATGGTGGCGGAACGCGGCAGCGTCCGCGCAGCCGCGCGCCAGCTGGGCATCGCGCAGCCGGCCATCTC
>JAYRJH010000232.1:0-5009 GCA_041906415.1 Sphingomonas sp.
AAGCGGGCCGGTCACGTCGCCGGTCAGTTCCCAGCTGTTGAAGCGGCTGTAGGAGGCTATGGCTTCGGCCGCGAAATGATCCAGCGGCGCCTTCGTCGTGATGTTGACCGATCCGCCCGCCTCCGCGCGGCCGTAGAGCGCCGAGCCGGGGCCCTTCAGGACTTCGATCGACTGCACGTCGGCGAGCGTGCGGCGATAGCCCATGAAGGTCGGCCCGTCGGGCAGGCCGTCCCGCAGGAAGCGCATCGCGAGGCCGCGGATGACGTAATTGTCGGCAAGGCCGTAGCCGCCGCCGAAATTGGGCGCGATGGCGCTCGCATTCGCCAGCGCGTCGTCCATGTTCCGGGCACCCTGATCGCGCAGGACCTCATCGGGAATCACGACGATCGCCGCCGGAATGTCCATCAGCGGAACGTCGGTCTTCGCGCCGGTCATGGTCGCCTGCGGCGTATAGGCGTTGATCCGCTGGCCGTTGACGATCACGTCGTCCGGATGCTGCTGGTCCTCGGCGAGAGCGGGATTTGCCCAACCGAACAGCGCAGTGCTCGCCATTAACCCACCCAATAGCGACCGCTTTGAAACCGACCCCATAACTACCTCCCGGAATTGCAAACAATTCGCAATAGCGGCGCGGGTAGCGAGGGGAGCCTATGGGAGCAAGGGGACCCCGAAAATGTAATCTGATCCCAATCTTTTCCCAATTTTCGACGCGGGCTGACGATGGGGCGATTGCCCTCCGGATCGACAAAGTGTGCAGTCGGCTCTTCGGGACAAGTCGATCTCGCAGTCGGAACTGCTCAATCTGCGGCCTCATGTGACGCCGACCGGGCCCATAGCTAATGGATTTCGCCGTGAATAAATCGAGCGAACGGAGTCGTGGCTTCCGATATGCAGAATCGGTGGCACCCCCGTTCGCTCTTCTCGCCGATGGTCAGCAGCCCCGGTGCTGATGTTGTGATTGCCAGCCATCACCGTTCGTCGTCATCATCCTCGTGCCAATATCCCCGATGTTCCCACCGCTCGTGTTGCCAGTAGCGGCGGCGTGCTTCCTCGCGCTCCCAGCGCCTGCGCGCTTCCCATCTTTCATGGGCCACCCATGCTTCGCGCCGCTCCTCGTCATAGGCTGGCCCGCGATAATAACCGTAGGGGCCGGGGCCATAATAATCATAGGCGGGATAACCTGAGCCGACATAGACTCCGAAGCTCTGCGCATTGGCTGGTGTGGCGATGGTCGAGATCGACGCTGCGCCGATCACCGCCGGAATAATGATTTTACGAAACATGCTCTCTCTCCTCTCGGTGCGGATTCCATTCATCCGGGGCGACATCTCCGATGTGTCAGCAACCGCTGCCGGAGCGTTCGATTGCCCGGCCTGCGAGGGCGCCGGCAGCCCCGCCTATGACCGCCCCAAGCGTGCGATCGCCTTCGCCGGCGACGCCATTGCCGAGCAGGCCGCCCGCGATCGCTCCGACGATTGCGCCTGTCGTGCCGGTGCGGCGGCAGCGATAATGATATTGCGGCCTGGCATAGTAGCTGCGCTCGTAGCCAGCCTGGTCGTAATAGCCGCGATCTGGCGAGTAGCCGTTGTCTTCCCAACCGTGCGATCGATAACCGCGATCGTCCCATGAGCGCTGATCGCGCCAGCTTCCGCCGGCTCGATACAGATCACGCCCATCGGAACGGGCATGATCATACCGGTCGTCACTCCTCCCGTCCCAATAGCGATCCTGGGCGATGGCGGCGCCCGGCATGATCGCGATGGCGAAGGTCGCTGCCATCGTCGCGCCGGTGAGCATCTTGCGTAGCATCTTGCAATCTCCTCGAGACAGATGTCTGCGGATGAGAAAGATTTAAGATGACTTGCATGAGTTGATGCTGAATACAGGCCGCAGACGCTATTCACCTTCATTGTAATTTTGCAATGTCCGCCAATGAAGTGCCCGCGATCTCACCCCTCGGAAGAACTTACGCGGTTCGGGGAGTAGCGTCATCTCGCGTGGCGATCAGCCCGATCAGCACCGGCATGGCGAGCAGCACCAGCGGATATTGCAGCAGCAGCCCGGCGATGATGGCGATCGCCAGCGGCTGCTGGATGCCCGCGCCGGAACCGAGCGCCAGCGCGAGCGGCAGCAGGGTGAGGATCGCGGCGAGCGTGGTCATGGTGATCGGGCGCAGGCGGTTGCGGCTCGCCTCACGCGCGGCGTCGCGGTGCGGCATGTGGCGGGCCAGCTCCTCATATTCGCTGACGTAGAAGATCGCCATCTCGGTGCCGATGCCGATGATCATCGTCATCCCCATCAAGGCGGTGATGTTGAGATCGACGCCGGTGAGCCACAAGGCGGTGAACACCGCTGTGGTGGACAGCAGCGAGCAACCGATGATGACCAAAGGCGTCGCAAAGCGGCGGTAGAGGATCAGGAGCAGGATGAACTCCGCGACCAGCGCGGCGAGGAACACGCGCGTCAGCCCGGCGAAGGCGATCTGCTGCTGCTGGTAGAGGCCGCCGAGATCGTAGCGGACGCCGGGCGCGAGCATCCCTGGTTGCGCCAGCACCGCCCTGATATCCGCGATCGTCGCGCCGAGGCCGCGCCCTTCGATCCGGCCGGTGACGGCGGCCATCGGCTCAAGATTCTCGCGCGCGATCTGCGGCTGGCCGGTGACAGGCCGCAGATCGGCGACGCGGGACAGCGCGAAGACATGGCCGTCGCCCGCGCGGATGGGGAGGCTGGCCAGCCCCTCGCGGGTGATCGTCATCGCCCCGGGCAGACGGACGCGGACGTTGATCGCCTTGGTCGGCTGGGGGAGGGTGGTGGCGATCGCGCCGTTCAGCGCGGCGTCGATCGCGGTTTGCACCTCCGCCGGCGTGACGCCCTCGAACCCGGCGCGGATCGGGTCGATCCGCACGTCGATCGCGTCGCCGGCGAGCTGCACGCCGTCCTTCACCTCGACCACGCCGGAAACCTTGCCGATCGCGGCGGCGACCTTGCGCGCCTGATCGGTGAGGATCGTGGGATCGGCGGCGAACAGCTTGATCTCGATCGGCTGCGGCACGGCCGTCAGGTCGCCGATCAGGTCTTCCATCAGTTGCGCGACCTCGACCTGCACGCCAGGCACCCGCGCCTCGACCTGATGCGCGATGGCCGAGGCGACCTCCTCGGTGCCGCGCGCATGGTCCGGCTTCAGCCGGACGAAATAGTCGCCGTGGTAGCTTTGCCCGAGATCGCCGCCCAGCCCGGTGCCGAGCCGGCGCGAGAAGGTCAGCACGTCCGCGTCAGCGCGCAGCAGCGCATCGACCTCGGCCATCCGCCGCTCCGTCTCGATCAACGAGGTGCCGGGCGGGGTGTAATAATCCATCACGAACCCGCCCTCGTCCACCTTGGGCATGAAGCCGGTCGGGACGTTGGCATAACCGACATAGCCGAGGACCAGCAGCGGCGCACCGACCGCGACGAGCAGCCACGGCCGGGCCAGCAGCAAGTCCAGCCCTCGATCGTGCCAGCGCGAAAGGCGGCCCTCGCTCGGGGGATCGTGCGTCTTGTCGAAATCGACCAGCCGGGCGGTGAGCGCGGGGACAACGAACGCGGTCATCGCCCATGAGATCGCCAGCGCCGCGCCCATCGTCAACGACAATGCCTTGGAGAACGCCCCCGTCACGCCGGTGAGGAAGGAGAGGGGGAGGAATACGATCAGCGTCGCGAGGCTCGATCCGGTGAGCGGGGCCATGAACTCGCGTGCGGCAGGCAGCACCGCGGCCTTGCCACCCGAGCCTTCGGCACCGGCGCGGCGGACGATATGCTCGACCATCACGATCACATCGTCGATCAGCAGGCCGACGGCGGCGGCGATCCCGCCCAGGGTCATGATGTTGAAGCTCATGCCGCAGATCGTCAGTACCAGCACGGTGGTCGCCAGCGTCGCGGGTACGACGATCGCCGCGACCAGGGTGATGCGCCAGCTCCTGAGGAACAGCAGTAGGACGAACGCGGCGAGCACCAGCCCGATCAGCACCGCATCGCGCACGCTGGCGACGGATTCGGTGACGAGCTGACTCTGGTCGTACCAGCAGACCAGTCGTGTGCCGGGCGGCAGCCTCACGCGCGCGAGCTTCTGCTCCACCGCCTTTGCGATCTGCACGGCATTGCCGTCGGGCTGCTCGTAGATGTTGAACAACACCGCCGGCCGCCCGTCCTCGCTGACGCGCAGCCATTGCGGCATGATGCCTTGCTGCACCGTGGCGACGTCGCGCACGCGCACCACGCCGGCGGGGTCGGCCTTCACCGCCACGTCGCCGACCGCCGCCGCGCCAGAGAGTGTGCGATCCGCGATCACCAGCGACAGCCGCCCGCGATCCTGCACCCGGCCGACCGCGCCCAGCACGTTGCCGTTGGCGATCGCGGCGGAGAGGTCGCTCATCGCCAAGCCGTGCGCGGCGAGGCGGGCGGGATCGGCCAGCACCTGGATCTCCGCCGTCTCGCCGCCCTGCACGTCGACGCGGGCGAGGCCGGTGATGCTGCTCAGCAGCGGCACGACCTGATAGCGCGCGAAATCCTGCAATTGCGTCGGCGTCGCCTGTTGCGATTCGAGCGCATAGGAGATGATCGGGAAGACCGTCGGGTCCATCCGCCGCACGTTATAGGTGGTGCCGGGCGGGAGCGCCCCAAGTGCGCGCGACATCGCGCCTTCGACCAGCAGCGTGCTCGCCGCCATGTCGCGGCCCCAGCCGAAATCGATCGAGATCTGCGCCGCGCCGCGCGTCGTCTCCGATCGCACGCTCTGCACGCCCGGCACGGCGCGGAGCGCCTGCTCCACCGGGGTGGTGACGGTAAGCGCGGTCTGATCGGCGGGACGCGATCCGGCGTCGATATCCACCACCACGCGTGGGAAGGAGACTTGCGGGAACAGTCCGATCGGCAGCGAGAACGCCGTCACGACGCCCGCGATCGCCAGTGCGACCGCGATGGTGAGGAAGGCGCGGGACTGGCGCTGGAGCAGAGCGGCGTAGTTCATC
>JAYRJH010000233.1:0-4980 GCA_041906415.1 Sphingomonas sp.
TCGCGGCCGGCTATGGCAGCCGGCTGCGCGCGGTGTCTCCCTCCAAGCCCCTGACATCCATCGCCGGCGTGCCGCTGATCGCGCGGGTCATCGCCTCCGCGCGCGCGGGCGGCGCGAGCAGCTTCACCGT
The DNA here is from genome assembly GCA_041906415.1 of Sphingomonas sp. Lineage (GTDB taxonomy): Bacteria > Pseudomonadota > Alphaproteobacteria > Sphingomonadales > Sphingomonadaceae > Sphingomonas. The sequence continues at coordinate 131 of JAYRJH010000233.1, forward strand.
CGTCACCGGGCATGAGGCGGATGCGGTCGAAAGCTATCTGCACGCGCTTGACCCGGCGATCGTCTGCATCCGCACGGCGGACTGGTCGCTCCCCAACGGCCATTCGGTGCTGACGGGCGCGGATGCGATCGGGCCGGAGCGCCATCTGCTGATGATGGCGGATCACCTCTTCGATCCCGCGATCGTAACCCGCTGCATCGCCGCGCCGAATGTGCCGCTGACCCTGGCCATCGACCGGCGGCTCGACAATCCCCTGGTCGATCTGGACGACGTGACGCGAGTGCGCACCGAAGATGACCGGATCGTCGCGATCGGCAAGCATCTGCCGGATTATGACGCATTCGATTGCGGCGTGTTCGCGGTGGACCACCGCTTCCATGATGCGCTTCGGGCGAGCATCGCGACGGGCGGCAACGGTTCCATCTCCGCGGGGGTGGAAGCGCTGGCGGCCTCGGGCGGCGCGCGCGTCACCGATGTGGGCGACTCATGGTGGCTTGACGTGGATGACCCCAGGGCGCTGGCGCAGGCCGAGGAAGCGCTGGCCGGATAATCCCCTCGAATTGGGCGGAGACGTTCCCGCCCGAGCGTTCCATCAAAGTCCGGCCCTCAAAATCCGGGCGCCGCCTATCAGGCGACGATCGCCGGTATCGCCTTCGCCTTTCCGCGAGGGAACGCTCGGGCGGGATGCTTCGTTCTCCTCTCCGCATAACAAAGGGAACGAAGCACATGCTGTGGACGATCGTTGTCATCCTGCTGATCCTGTGGCTGCTCGGCTTCAGCCTGCACGTGGCCGGCGGCCTGATCCACATCCTGCTGGTCGTCGCGCTGATCGTGGGGCTGGTGCAATTGTTCACCGGCCGCCGCGTCTAGTCGGCAAAAAGCAGGACCGGCGTTTCGAGCAGCCTCTTCAGCGCCTGCACATAGCTGGCCGCATCCCAGCCATCGACCACGCGGTGATCGCAGCTGATCGACAGGTTCATCAGCTTCGCCCGCACGATGGCGTCGCCGCGGAATACGGGGCGCTCGATGATCCTGTTCGGGCCGATGATGGCCACTTCCGGCCGGTTGATGACCGGCGTGGTGGCGATCCCCCCGAGCGGACCTAGGCTGGTGACGGTGATCGTGCCGCCGCCCAGTTCCTCCGGCTTCAGCTTCGATGCGCGCGCCGCGTCGGCGAGCCGGGAAATCTCGGTGGCGAGCTGCCAGATGTTCCTGTCCTGCGCGTCGCGGATCACGGGGACCGTGAGGCCCGTATCGGTCTGCGTCGCCATGCCGAGATGGACCCGGCCAAAGCGCGTCACCACCCCCGCCTCATCGTCGTAGCGCGCGTTGAGCATCGGAAATTCAGGAAGCGTGCGGCAGATCGCGGCGATCAGCAGCGGCAGCATCGTCAGCTTCGGCCGGTTCCCGCGCGTCGCATTAAGGTCTGCGCGGACACGTTCCAGCTCGGTCACGTCGATCTCGTCGACATAGCTGAAGTGCGGGATGTGGCGCTTCGACGCGGCCATGTTCTCGGCGATGCGGCGGCGCATCCCGATCACCTTGATCTGCTCGTCGGCCCGCGCCCGACTGGCGTGGGGCGCGAGATATCCCTGCCCGGAGGCGTAGCGGAGATAGGCGTCGAGGTCCGCATGGCGGATGCGATCACCCTCCGCCGGCTTCACCTGCGTGAGATCGACGCCGAGATCGAGCGCGCGGGCGCGGACAGCGGGGGATGCAAGGACATGGCGATGCTCCGCCGCCTCCCCCGTTTGCACCGGGCTTGCGGAAGGAGAGGCCTTCCCGTCGGAAGGCGTGGTTTCGACAGGCTCGTCCTGAACGTCAGGGGCTTCGGGCCGCGAGACGTTTTCGACCGCCACCGGCTCGACCTTCGCCGCGCCCGGCGTCTCCGCCTCGATCTCGACGGCGGCTTCCTCCTCGCCGTCGATCTCGATCACCATCAGCGTCGCGCCGATCGACACCTGGTCGCCGACCTCGCCCGCCAGCTCGACCACGATTCCCGCGACGGGGCTTTCCATCTCGACCGTCGCCTTGTCGGTCATCATGTCCGCGACCTGCTGGTCTTCCTCGACCCGATCGCCGATCCTGACGTGCCACGCGACGATCTCGGCCTCGGAAATGCCTTCGCCGATGTCGGGCAGGCGGAAGTTGAAACGCGCCATCGTCCTCAGTCCTTCAGAATCTTCTTGAGCGCCATGCCGATCCGCACCGGCCCAGGGAAATAGGCCCATTCCAGGCTATGCGGATAAGGCGTGTCGAAGCCGGTGACGCGCAGGATCGGCGCCTCCAGATGGTAGAAGCAGCGCTCCTGCACCAATGCCGACAGTTCAGCGCCGAAGCCGGAAGTGCGCGTCGCCTCGTGGACGATCATGCAGCGCCCGGTCTTGCGCACCGATTCCTCGATCGTCTCGATATCGAGCGGCACCAGCGTGCGCAGGTCGATCACCTCCGCATCCACGCCCGTTTCCGCCACGACGCTGAGGCAGACGTGCACCATCGTGCCGTAAGCGAGGATCGTCACCGCCTCGCCCTCGCGCACCACATTCGCCTTGCCGAGCGGGATGCGATAGTAACCGGCCGGCACCTCGCCCGCCGGATGCTTCGACCAATTCTCCGCCGGGCGATCCCAATGGCCGTTGAACGGGCCGTTGTAGATGCGCTTCGGCTCGAAGAAGATCACCGGATCGTTATCCTCGATCGCGGCGATCAGCAGGCCCTTGGCGTCATAGGGAGTGGACGGGATCACCGTCTTGAGACCGGAGACGTGGGTGAAGATGCCCTCCGGCGACTGCGAGTGCGTCTGCCCGCCGAAGATGCCGCCGCCGAAGGGGGAGCGCACCGTGAGCGGCGCGATGAACTCGCCGTCCGAACGGTAGCGCAGCCGCGCCGCTTCGCTGACGAGCTGGTCCAGCGCGGGATAGATATAGTCGGCGAACTGGATCTCCGGCACCGGGCGCAGGCCATAGGCCCCCATCCCCACCGCGACGCCGATGATGCCGCATTCGGTGATCGGCGTGTCGAAGACGCGGGTCTTGCCGTATTTGGCCTGCAAGCCGGCAGTCGCGCGGAAGACGCCGCCGAAATAGCCCACGTCCTCGCCCATCACGACGATCGCGTCGTCGCGCGCCATCATCACGTCCAGCGCGGAGTTGATCGCCTGGATCATATTCATGCGCTGGGCGCCGTTCGCTTCGGTTTCGGTAAGCTCAGCCACTTGCGTCATCCCTTGCGCGTCCATGGACGGCCGGAGGTTTCCTCCTCGTCGATCATCATCTGCCGCTGTTCCCTTAGGTGCCACGGCATCTCCTCGAACACGCCGTCGAACAGGCTGTCGAGCGGCTGGAGCAGGCCGTGGCCCAGGATGCCGTTCTTCTCGGCCTCCTTCTGCGCGGCCTTCACCTCCTCCGCGACCTCGCGATCCATCGTCGCCTGACGCTCCTCGTCCCATTCGCCGATCGCGATCAGATGATCCTTGAGCCGCCGGATCGGATCGCCCAGCGGCCACGCGTTCGGCTCGCCGGCGGAGCGATAGGCGCTCGGGTCGTCGGAGGTGGAATGGCCTTCGGCGCGATAGGTGAAATGCTCGATCAGCGTCGGCCCGGCGTTGGTGCGGGCGCGCTCGGCGGCCCAGAGCGTCGCGGCATAGACAGCGAGCGCGTCATTGCCGTCCACACGCAGCCCCGCGATGCCATAGCCGATGGCGCGCGCCGCGAAGGTTGTCGCCTCCGCGCCGGCGAAACCGGAGAAGCTGGAGATCGCCCACTGGTTGTTCACCACGTTGAAGATCACCGGCGCGCGATAGACCGTGGCGAAGGTGAGCGCGGAGTGAAAATCTCCCTCCGCCGTCGAGCCTTCACCGCACCATGTCGCGGCGATGCGCGTGTCCCCCTTCGACGCTGACGCCATCGCCCAGCCCACGGCCTGCGGATATTGCGTCGTCAGGTTGCCGGAGATGGAGAAGAAGCTCGCCTCGCGCACCGAATACATGATCGGAAGCTGCTTTCCCTGGAGCCGGTCCGCGCGGTTCGAATAGATCTGGTTCATCATGTCGACCAGCGACCAGTCGCGCGCGATCAGCAGCCCCTGCTGGCGATAGGAGGGGAAGCACATGTCATCATATTGCAGCGCATGAGCGGCCGCGACCGACACCGCCTCCTCGCCCAGCGATTTCATGTAGAAGCTGGTCTTGCCCTGCCGCTGCGCGCGGAACATGCGCTCGTCGAACGCGCGGACCAGCGCCATGTGACGCAGCATCCGCCGCAGGCTGTCCGGCGACAGGCGCGGGTTCCACGGGCCGACCGCCTGCCCGTCCTCGTCCAGCACGCGCACCATCGTATAGGCCAGATCGGTGAAATCGGCCGCGTCGTCATGCGTGTCGGGGCGGCGGACCGAGCCGGCCGCGGGGATATCGACGGCGGAGAAATCCACCTCGTCGCCGGGTCGGAAACGCGGCTCCGGCACATGAAGCGCCAACGGCTTCAGATTGCTGCGAACGGGATCGCCGGCCATGCTCTCTCCAAGACTCGCGCGCGTCCTTCCGGCGCGCACTTCTCTTTCGCATGGTTGAAATAATGTTTCAAGCGGTAGCGTGGGCCGCCGGCCACGCTTCGCCGCGATCGCACCCCGGTTCGCGCGTGCCTAGCGTGGAGAAGCGAGCGGCGTGGCGATCAGCAACGTATCCAGTTCCTTCGGGGTGAGCCCGGCGAGAAATTCGCAGCCGATCTCACGATCCTTCACCCAGACGATCCGGGCATGGCGCTCCGCCCCGCCGGGCAGGCTGATCTTCAGCGTCGTGCCCACCGGCAGCGGAATGGACATGCGCGCCCGCACTCCGAGGGCGGATGCGTCGA
>JAYRJH010000234.1:0-4978 GCA_041906415.1 Sphingomonas sp.
GGCGTCAGGGGTGTGCCATATCGCGCGAGATAGGCGGGACTGGCGGCGTTCACCATGCGCAGCGCGCCGAGCGGCCGTGCGATCAGATTGTCGTCGCCGATCGTCCCGACCCGCAACACGCCATCGAACCCTTCCTGCACGATATCGACGCGCCGATCGGTGCTGGATATTTCAAGTTCCAGTCCGGGATGGGCGGCGAGCAGCGCCGGCAGCGCCGGGATCAGCATCGCGCGGGCCAGTTCGGTCGGCACATCGACGCGCAACCGGCCGCGCACCGTGCCGCCGTGCTGCGTGAACATGGCGTCCAGACCTTCCGCCTCGGCGAGCAATTCCATGGCACGCGCATGGAAAGCGCGACCGTCGTCGGTCAGATGAACCGCACGCGTGGTGCGATGGAGCAACCGGACGCCGACCGTCGCTTCCAGGTCACGCACCGCGGTGGACACACGCCCCTTGTGCATTCCGAGGCTTTCGGCGGCCCTGGTGAAGCTCGCCATATCGGCGACGCGGGCGAAGATGATGAGCGGGGTCAGATCGCGCATCACGCCAGTCTAAGGCAATCCCGCGGCGTGGCCATGTTCCGATCATCCCGGGCACCGGCCTGGGGCGCGGCGTTGCACGGCGACGACGCTTCGGGGCGCCGGCCACGGTGTCGACCTGTTGCGCGACGAGACGGGGCCGGCGTAGAATCCGTCCGTGCTGGATTCCCGTCTGAGATATGCGGTGGCCGTGGCCCGCGTCGGGTCTTTCTCGGGTGCGTCCAAGGCGGTCGGGGTTACGCAGTCGGCGATCACCAAGAGCGTCGCCGATCTGGAGCAGCAACTCGGCTTCGCGATCTTCAACCGGACGTCGCGCGGCGTGGCGATGACGCCGGAGGGTCGCGATTTCATCGACCGGGCGGCACGGCTGCTGGCGGATGCCGCAGACCTGTTCGGCGAGCGCGACCGGGGCGCCGACCCGTTCGCGGGGCAGCTTCGCATCGGCCTTTTCCCCGGATCGATCGACTGGCTGATGACGGGGCCGGCGATCGCGCTCCTGAAACGACATGCCGGCGTGCGCTTCGAAACCGTCTCCGGTAACAGCGAGCGGGCGGTGCAGTTGCTGTCGCGCGGTGACATCGACGTCGCATTCGGGCTGGAGGCCGCGTTTTCCGGCTGGCCGCAGTTCAAGTGCGATCGCATCGCGACGATCGAGATCCTTCCGTTCGTGCGCAGGGAGCACCCGATCCTGACAAGGCATTCGATCGACAAGCGGGCGCTGACGCAGTTCGATTTCGTCGTGCCGTCGTCGTCCGAACCCTATACGCCGATCATCCAGCAACTCTACGAGCAGGACGGTCAGCGCCCGGAGGATCGGGTGCACATGACCGACTATTTCCCGCTGGCGCGGCAGATCGTCGCCGCGACCGACACCGTCGGGCTGGTGGCCAAAGCCTTCACCGCCGGCCGCTGGTTCCGCGATGGGTTCGTCGCGCTGCCCGATACCGGACTGCTGGAGCCGCTGGTGCTGGCCTATGCCGCCCGCGCGCGCTGGCCGATCAAGCCGGCAGCGCGGGATCTGATCGCCCGCGTCCGCGAGGCCTGGACGCCGGCGCCGCGGAGCGAGGCGCCGGCGACGAACGGCTAGAAGTTCAGCGCGAACTCGCCGCCGATGACCCTCCCCTTGTTAAGCGGCGACAGGCTGGCGCCCGGTCCGCCGAACGCGACGGTGAGCGGCGTATCGCCACCATAAGTCACTTCGTTCAGCAAGTTGCGGGCGTAGGCCGAGAGGCGCCATTTGCGGCTCGCGGCGTTATAGGTGAGGCTCGCATCGAGCATGTCCGCAGCAGGCAGAAAGCCGACATTGTTGTCGGTGAACCGGGCGGTGTCGCGATGGGTGAAATCCACGCGTGCGGTCGCGCTCCCCAGCGCGCCCAGCGCCTGATCGTAGGTCAGCCCGGCGCCATAAGTCCAGGGTGACAGCCGCGGCAGCTTCAGGTCGCGATCGATGCCGTTGATGACGCCGTCGCCGCTGATGTCGAAGCGGACGTTGCGATACTGGCCGTGAACATAGCCGAGCTGCCCGGACGGGACGAGGTTGGGCAGGATGAAGAACTGACCCTCCGCCTCCACGCCCTGGATCGTCGCGTCGGCGGTGTTGCGGATCACCTGGCTGACGCCCAGCGGGCCGGGCAGGTTGATCTCGCGCTGGAGGTCCTTCATCCGGTTATGAAAGGCTGCCAGGTTCAGCCGGCTGCGTCCGAACTGCTTCTTCGTCCCGATCTCGAAACTGTCCTGGACCTCCTGATCGAAGGGGCCGGGCGGCACGCCAAGATCGGTGTTGCGCAGGTTATAGCCACCGCTGCGGAAGCCACGCGTATACAAGCCATAGACCTGCGTCTGGTCATCGGGCTTCCATTGCAGCCCGACCTTCGGTGTGAAGCTCTTCCAGTCGTTGCTGTCGACGAAGTTCGTCGCGCAGCGCAGCGTGTCGAGGTCGCAGCCGTCGGCACGCAGGGTCGAGATGCGCACGGCCTTGCGCTCCCAGCTATAGCGACCACCGAGATTGAACGTCAGCGTGTCCGCGAAATGCCAGTCGGCGGACGCAAAGATGCCCCATGTCGTCTGGTCCTGAGTCCCGCCCCCCGAAACGATGCGGCTGTTGCCGAGAAGGTTGCGCCGCTCGGCATAGGCCAGATCCTGTGTAAAATAATACAGGCCGGTCGTCACTTCCACAGAGCCGAACTTACCGGCATAGCGCAGCTCGTTACTGAGCTGTTTCTGAGCGATGTTGAAGAAACCGTTGAAGAATGACTGCGGCGTGCCATCGATGTCGGTCGCGGTTCTCGAGCGGAACTGGCGGTAGCCCGAGATGTTCGTGATGACACCGTCGCCAAAGCCGACATCGACATTGGTTTCGACGATCGCCTGGTTCCAGATCGCCTTGTAGAAGCCCGGAAAATCAATCGACAGCGCGAACGTGTCACGCGGGAGTACCGCGTGACTCTGGACCGGCGCCCCGTCTCCATCGACGTCGCCGTGTTCGTAGCGGATGTCCATGCGGAAATCGTCCCCGCCTTTGACGGAGAGCGCGGGGCGGACAATGATGTCGCGCGACCTGCCAAAACTCCGACCGTCGAAGCGATTACGGAACCAGCCGTCGTCGTCGCTGTAATAGACCGCCAGCTTGGCCGCCAGCACGTCGTCGATCAGCGGCCCCGTCACCATACCGCTGACGGTCTTCTTCAGGCCGGTCTCGACCGAAGCCTTGGCGTTGGCGCGGAACGTGAAGCTCGGACGTGTCGTACGCATCACCACCGCGCCGCCCGTCACGTTGCGGCCGAACAGCAGCCCCTGCGGTCCGCGCAACACCTCCACCCCCTCGAGGTCGAAGTTATCGAGCACGACGCCCGCGTTGATGCCCAGATAGATGCCGTCGACGAAGACGCCGACGGTGGGATCAATAGACGGGATGGTGCTGTTGATGCCGAGACCGCGAATGGTGAAATTGGCATATCCCGGCGCGGTCCCAACGCCGTCGAGCTGCACGTTGGGCACGTCGTAGCTGAGGCTCTGAAGGTTCTGGACGAACTTCGCGTCGAGCTGAGCCTCGCCGAACGCCGTCACCGCGACCGGCACGTTCTGCACGCTCTCCCCATAACCCTTCTTGGTGGCGGTCACGACGATGTCTTCGGACAGTGCTTCGGTGGCGCTCGATGCAGGCGCTGCGGTTCCCGCCGGTGCAGGCGTCCGGGCCGCCGGTGGCGCGGGAGCATCGGCCCCGGTCTGCGCAGGCGCTTGCCCCTGTGGTCCGGCTTCGGCGGCAGTCGGTGCCGGCGCCTCTTGCGCATGTGCCGGCCCTGCCGAAACCAAGGCGGCAGACGTCAGCAGCCAGTATTTCATAGCCCCTCTCCATATTGTCTGTATTTTTGTCGAGGCAGGATCACCTGCCTCGTGCGCGCCGTCCAATTCAATGCGCGGGCGATCTATTCCCTCGGCTCATGTCCTGGATCGTCGTCATGCCGTCCGCTGAACGGCGGTCAGGCTTTCGTTCATCGTGGTTGGGTGCTCGGCGTCGGTAAAGTCGGTGATCCCGGCCCAGTGACGCGCCACATCGTCGGGTGTGAAATCGGTCGTGCCACCGAAACGATGGCCGTGCGAACGCTCCCAGCGCAGCTTCGCGATATAGCCGGCACCGACCTCGAACAGGCCCTTGGTTTCCGCGCAGGCCTCATGTGCCAGCCAGCCGACCAGCGGGCTGATCGCTTCGGGTCGCAGACGATCGAGCAGTTCCTTCGGGAACACCGTCTCGGTCATCCGCGACGCCGCGATCGGCGCGATCGTGTTGACATGGATGTTTTTGGCTCGCCCCTCCTCCGCCAGCGCGTTGGCGAGGCCGACGATGCCGAGCTTCGCCGCCGCATAGTTCGCCTGGCCGAAATTGCCGTAGATGCCCGCCGCCGAGGTGGTCATCACGATCCGGCCATAGCCCTTCTCGCGCAGCACCGGCCACGCCGCCCGGGTGACGGCGCACGTGCCGTTCAGGTGGATGTCCTGCAGCAGCTCCCAGTCCTGATCGGTCATCTTGTGGAAGCTGACGTCGCGCAGGATGCCGGCGTTGTTGACGACGACATCGACCGTGCCGAACGCGTCGAGCGCGGTCGCGACGACACGCGCGCCATCGGTGACGGAATCGTGGTTCGCGACCGCCTCTCCCCCGGCGGCGCGGATTTCCTCCACCACCTTGTCGGCGGCGGCGGACGAACCTCCGCCGCCGGTTTGTCCCCCGCCCAGATCGTTGACGACGACGCGCGCACCCCGCGCGCCGAACATCAGCGCATGCTGGCGCCCCAGCCCGCCGCCCGCCCCGGTGACGATCACGACGCGGCCGTCGTAGCGAAGTTCTTCGGTCATGATCGTGCTCCCGTCAGCGGAACGCGCCGACGCCGGTCAGCGCGCGCGAGATGATGAGCTTCTGGATCTCGGTCGTGCCGTCGGGT
>JAYRJH010000235.1:0-4971 GCA_041906415.1 Sphingomonas sp.
ATCGCCGCGAAGCAGCGGCCGCGCCGCCCGTGAACCTCGCCGCCGAATATGGCGCGCACCTGCGCCGCGACCGCCGCCGCTCGGCGCATACCGTGCGCGCCTATGAGGCGACCGCCAACCGCCTGCTCGGCTTCCTTGCGCGTCATTGGGGCGGGCCGGTCGATCGCGCCGCGCTGGCGCGGGTGGAGGCGGCGGACCTGCGCGCCTATCTCGCGCACCGGCGGAGCGAGGGGCTGTCAAACGCGTCCGCGGCGCGGGACTTGTCGGCCGTGCGCGGCTTCCTCGACTGGGCGAACGGCGAAGGCGCGGCCCCGCGCCTCAAGGGGCCGCGCGTGAAGAAGGGCGTGCCGCGCCCCGTCTCCCCCGACGAGGCCGTGGCGCTGGCGGAGGAAGTAGCGGAAAGCGCGCGCCACGAATGGGTCGGCGCGCGGGACTGGGCTGTATTGCTTCTGCTCTATGGCGCGGGCCTGCGCATCGGCGAGGCGATCGGGCTGACAGGCGCCGCGATCCCGCTGGGCGAGACGCTCGTCGTCACCGGCAAGCGCGACAAGACGCGGATCGTGCCCCTGCTGCCGCAGGTGCGCGCGGCGATCGAAGCCTATGTGGCGCAATGCCCATGGCCGCTCTCGCCCCATGCACCCCTGTTCCGCGGGGTGCGCGGCGGGCCGCTCTCGCCCGGTATCGTGCGCAAGGGCGTGCAGGCGGCGCGCGGGCGGCTGGGGCTTTCGGAGCGCACCACGCCGCACGCGCTGCGCCACAGCTTCGCGACGCACCTGCTGGGGCGCGGAGCAGACCTGCGCGCGTTGCAGGAGCTGCTCGGCCACGCCAGCCTCAGCTCGACGCAAATCTACACCGCCGTGGACGCGGCGCATCTGCTGGACGTCTACCGCAGCGCGCATCCCCGGGGGTGATGCTTAGCACGTCCTTAAACCTCGCCCGCTAGACCCGCCGGCGATGAAGACGCTGCTCATATTCGGCACCCGGCCCGAAGCCATCAAATTGTTCCCCGTCATGCGCGCGCTGATGGAGACGCCGGGCATCACCCCGCGCATCTGCGTCACCGCGCAGCATCGCGGGCTGCTCGATCAGGTGCTGGAGATCGCGGGCCTCTCGCCCGACATCGACCTCGACCTGATGGAGCCGGGGCAGACGCTGGACCGGCTCACCGCGCGGCTGCTCACCGGGCTGGGCGAGGCGATGGACCGGGAGGCGCCCGATCGCGTCATCGTGCAGGGCGACACCGCCACCGCCATGGCCGGCGCGCTCGCGGCATATTACCGCAAGATCCCGGTCGCGCATGTCGAGGCGGGCCTGCGCTCCGGCGATATCTATCACCCCTGGCCGGAGGAGGTGAACCGCCGCATCGTCGCCCCGATCGCGGACCTGCATTTCGCCCCCACCGACACCGCCGCCGCCGCGCTGACGCGCGAGAATATCCGCGGCGGCGTCCACGTCACCGGCAATACGGTGATCGACGCGCTTCTGTGGACACGCAGGCGAATCGCCGCCGAGCCGGCGCTCGCCGACGGGCTGGACCGGATCGCCGCGCGATTCGCGGGCAGAAAGACGGTGCTCGTCACCACCCATCGCCGCGAGAATTTCGGCGAAGGAATGGAGAATATCGCCCGCGCCATCGCCCGTATCGCGGACCGCGACGATCTGGCCGTGCTGTTTCCGATGCACCCCAATCCCAATGTCGGCGCGGTGATGGACCGCATCCTCGGCGATCGCCCCAATATCGCGCGGATCGCCCCGCTCGATTACCCGCATTTCATCCGCGCGCTGGAGATGTGCCACCTCGCGCTCACCGATTCGGGCGGGGTGCAGGAGGAAGCGCCCGCGCTCGGCAAGCCTGTGCTGGTGATGCGCGACACGACCGAGCGGCCGGAGGGCGTCGCCGCCGGCACCGCGCGGCTGGTCGGCACGGATGCGGCGCGGATCGTTTCCGAAGTCTTCACCCTTGTGGACGACAAGGCCGCTTATGCCGCGATGGCCCGCGCCCATAATCCCTTCGGCGACGGCCGCGCGGCGGAACGGATTGCGAAAGTGATTGCCGATGCTGGCCGATAATGAGCTGAACGTCGCCGTCCTGGGCCTGGGCTATATCGGCCTGCCGACCGCGGCGGTGATCGCGCGCACCGGCGCGCGGGTGCTGGGCGTGGACGTGGACGCGCATGTGGTGGAAACGGTCAATTCGGGGCGAGTCCACATCGAGGAGGTCGATCTCGACGGCCTCGTCTCCGGCGTGGTCGCGCGCGGCAGCCTGCGCGCCTCGCTCGCGATCGAGCCGGCCGATGTGTTCGTGATCGCGGTGCCCACGCCCTTCGCGGACGATCATGCGCCGAACATCGGCTATGTGCTGAAGGCCGCCACCACCATCGCGGCCGTGCTGAAGCCGGGCGACGCGGTGATACTGGAATCCACCTCCCCCGTCGGCACGACGGAGGCGGTGCGCGACCTGCTCGCGAAGCTGCGGCCGGACCTGAAGATGCCGGGCGCATCGGGCGAGGCGGCGGATATCGCCATCGCTTATTGCCCGGAACGCGTGCTGCCCGGGCGCATCCTCGTCGAGCTGATCGACAATGATCGCGTGATCGGCGGCATCACCCCGCGCTGCGCGCGCAAGGCGCTGGCCTTCTACCGTCGCTTCGTGCGCGGCGCGTGCGTCACCACCAACGCGCGCGCGGCGGAGATGACGAAGCTGACCGAGAACTCCTTCCGCGACGTGAACATCGCCTTCGCCAACGAGCTGAGCATCGTCGCGGAGAAGATGGGCGTGGACGTATGGGAGGTGATCCGGCTCGCCAATCGCCATCCGCGCGTCAACATCCTGCAGCCCGGCCCCGGCGTGGGCGGGCATTGCATCGCGGTGGACCCATGGTTCCTCGTCCACGCCGATCCCGCCAACACCCCGCTGATCCGCACCGCGCGCGAGGTGAACGACGGCAAGACCGATCACGTCGTCGCCCGTGCGACCGCGCTGCTGGAGGCCCTGCCGGGCGTGAAGGTCGCCTGCCTCGGACTCGCCTTCAAGCCCAATATCGACGATTTCCGCGAAAGCCCCGCGCTGAAGGTGGCGGAGGCGCTGGCGGCGCGGTTCGGTTCGCGGATCGCGGTGGTGGAGCCTTATGCGCGCGAATTGCCCGCATCGCTTGCCCAGGCGGGGGCGCAGCTCATCGATATCGACAGCGCGATCGCCGATTGCCCGATCATGATCGTGCTGGTGGACCACGACCTGTTCCGCTCCGTGCCCGGCGAGGAACGCGCGGGCAAGCACGTGCTCGACACGCGCGGCATCTGGGGCGACGCGAATCTTTCGCTGGACCATATCGGCGGAGAACGCCGCGCGGCGTGATATCCCGCCGCGAATTCAGCCCAGCCGGCGCTCGATCGCGTCCCAGATCATGCCCGCCACGTCCGTCCCGTCGAATCGCTCGATCGCGACGATTCCCGTGGGCGAGGTGACGTTGATCTCCGTCAGCCATTCGCCGCCGATCACGTCGATGCCGACGAAGATCAGCCCGCGCCGCTTAAGCTCCGGCCCGAGCGCGGCGCAGATCTCGCGCTCGCGCTCGGTCAGCACCGTCTTCTCGGCCGAGCCGCCAACCGCGAGATTGCTGCGGAACTCGCCCTCGCTCGGCAGGCGGTTGATCGCCCCGGCCACCTCGCCGTCGACCAGAACGATGCGCTTGTCCCCCTTCGCCACGCCGGGGAGGAAGGCCTGGATCATGTGCGGCTCGCGCCAGGCGGCGTTGAACACCTCGATCAGCGCGGAGAGATTCTCCCCCTCCGGCCCGACGCGGAAAATCGCCTTGCCGCCGTTGCCGTGCAGCGGCTTCACCACGATCGCGCCATGCTGTTTCAGGAAGGCGCGCGCCTCCTCCAGCGAACGGGTGACGAGCGTGGGCGGCATGAAACGCGCGTAATCGAGGACGAACACCTTTTCCGGCGCGTTGCGCACGCTGGCGGGATCGTTGACCACCAATGTGCGGTCGGCGATCCGCTCCAGAAGGTGGGTGGCGGTGATGTAACCAAGATCGAACGGCGGATCCTGCCGCATCAGCACGACATCCGCCTCGTCGCCGAGATCGAGCCGCACCGGATCGCCGAAGCGGAAATGGTCGCCCGCCACCCGCTGCACGGTCACGGGCCGCGCCTGCGTCCATAGGTGCCCGTCGGCCCAGTTGAGGTCGCTCGCGGCATAATGGAACATGCGATGCCCGCGCTTCTGCCCCGCGAGCATCAGCGCGAAGCTGGAATCGCCCGCGATGTTGATCGTTTCGAGCGGGTCCATCTGGACGGCGACGGTGAGGGTCATGCGGGCTGTTCCATCGTGGTTCGGGGAAGGGATTTAGGAGGAGCGGAAGCCTTAGCCAATCCAGGCGTTTTCTATATGCCTCGGCCTCACCCCCGGCGCGAGCAGGATCACGTCCACCCGGATATCCTCGCCCTCCGTGGCATAGACCGGCATCAGCACCTCCGCCGCCGCCGCGACGCGGGCGAGCCTGCGCTGGTCGATCGCGAAATCGAGATCGGCGGCGATCGCCCGCGTCTTCACCTCGACGAAGGCGACGAGGCCGGGGCGCTTCGCCACCAGATCCACCTCTCCAGCCGGGGTCCGCACCCGCCGCGCCACCACGCGCCAGCCCTTGAGGCGCAGCCACCACGCCGCCAGCCGCTCCCCACGACGGCCCGCCGCCTCCGCCGCGCGGCGGTCCTTCACGCCTTCAGCTCCATCGCGCGGGCGTAGAGCGCCTTGCGATCGAGGCCGAAGCGCTTCGCCACCTCCCCCGCCGCCTTCGACGCGGGGAGCCGGGCGAGCGCTTCCACAAGCGCGGCCTCCGCATCCTCCGCGCTCGCGGGCGGGGCCTCGCCGGGCGGGGCGACGACCACCACGATCTCCCCCTTCGGCGGCGCATCGGCATAACGCGCGGCAAGCGTGGAAAGCGTGCCCGTCACCGCCTCCTCGAA
>JAYRJH010000236.1:0-4929 GCA_041906415.1 Sphingomonas sp.
TTGGCGGTCATCCAGTCCTTGAGCGCGATGGCGGAGGCGACGGAAGCCGCGCCGAACAGGTTGTGGCCGCAGCCGTGCGCGGCGTCCTTGCCGGGCGTCGGCTTGCGATCGGGCACGGCGTCCTGCGACAGGCCGGGCAGCGCGTCATATTCGGCGAGGATGCCGATCACCGGCCCGGCACCGTTCCTGAAGCTGGCGACGAAAGCGGTCGGCATGCCCGCGACGCCCGCGCGCACCGTGAAGCCGTTCTTGCGCAGCCGATCCTGCAGCAGCGCGCTGCTCTTCACTTCCTTGTAGCCGACCTCGGCATAGTTCCAGATCGCCAGCGCATCACTGGAAAGCCCGGCCTCCTGCTTCTTCGCGCTGGCCAGCACCTGCGCGCGCTGCGCATCGTCCAGCGGCGCGGCTAGCGCGGATTGCGCCAGCGCGATCGCGCCGATCGCGGCTGCCCCGCGCATGAGCCTGTTCACCCCCCTCAACATGTATCTTCTCCCCAAAGGATTGTGATGGGGAAGACGGACGCCGGCGCGCATCCCTCAACCCGTGCCCGAAAATTTTTTTTTGCCCGCGCAGGTGAGGGGCGTCGCGCCGTTCAACGTCTTCGTCGGCAGGATCGGGAGGGCACGTCGTCCGTCCGGGGCCGGATTCTTAGAACCAAGGGGGGAATATGTCATTGAAATCATGTAGCGTCAGGCTGCTTTTGTCCGCCAGCTTCGTGCTGTCCGGCCACGCGGTCGCGCAGGCGCAGGAGGCCGCGCCCGTGCCCGATCAGTCGGGCAATGACATCGTCGTCACCGCGCTTCGCCGCAACACGACGCTTCAGGACACGCCGATCAGCATCTCCGCGATCGGCGGCGATGCGCTGAACAAGATCGGCGCGACCTCGATCAACGATTATTTCCGCCAGGTGCCCAGCCTTCAGGTGGAGGGCAATTCGCCCGCCGCGCGCCGCATGAGCATCCGCGGCGTGCGCAGCGCCGGCGAGGCGACCGTGGGCCTCTATTTCGACGAGACCCCGCTCACCGGCCCCGGCGGCACGACCGCCGACGCGGGCTCCACCAACCCGGACATCAACCTGTTCGACATCGAGCGCGTCGAGGTGCTGCGCGGGCCGCAGGGCACCCTGTTCGGCGCGGGATCGATGGGCGGCACGATCCGCATGATCTACAACAAGCCGGACGCCACCCGCGTCGCCGGCACCGTAGAGGCGCAGGGCACGGTGACGAAGAACGGCGATCCCGGCTTCTACGTCAAGGGCATGGTCAACCTGCCGATCGTCAGCGACAAGCTCGCGCTGCGCGTCGTCGGCTACAAGGAGAATCGCGGCGGCTTCATCGACATGCCGGGGCTGGGGCGGAAGAACGTCAACGGCACGCACGCATGGGGCGGCCGCGCGATGCTGCGCTTCACGCCGGACGACAACCTGTCGATCCTGCTCAGCGCCACCTATCAGAAGAACGAGCTGTTCGGCCCCAGCCGCTACGACCTGTCGCTGGGCGCGTATAATTCCTCCGACGAATCGCTGGCCAAGAGCAATGACAAGCTCGAACTCTACAATCTGACGGTCAGCTACAAGCTGCCGTTCAACGCCACCTTCACCGGCACGGTCTCGCACTACAATTGGGATCTGCTGCGCAATTCGGACTATACGAAGACGCTGCGCGCTTCCCGCGCCAACGCCACCTCGTGCAAGAATTATATCGGCGTCGCCTCCTGCAATGCGTCGCAGATGGCGACCTACACCGCTTATGCCGACAGCCGCCTGCCGGGTATGCTCTATCAGCCGATGGCGCTGAAGGCGTGGATCTACGAAGCGCGCCTGTCGGGCAGCGTGCTGGACGATGCGGTGTCCTATACCGCCGGCGTGTTCCACGACGATCGCAAGGACCGCATCGATTCCATGGTGCCCCGGGCGAACAAGGACGGCACGCTCATCGAGCCGCTGGACCTCACCGCATGGCGCATCGTGAAGACGGCGGTGAAGCAGACGGCCTTCTACGCTGAGCTTGCCGTGAAGCCGGTCCACGCGCTGACGCTCACCGCCGGCACGCGCCATTTCTCCTATGACAAGAACGTCTGGGGCCAGGTGCAGATCAGCAACTACATCACCCAATCCTATGTCGGCCCGGCTTCGTCGGTGGACGCCAGCGCCAAGGGCTGGGTGCACAAGTTCAACATCAGCTATGACGTGAACCGCGACGTGATGTTCTACGCCACCGCATCGAAGGGCTTCCGCCCCGGTGGCGCGAACAACGTGCCCGGCCTGTCGAACGGGCTGGTCAGCTATCAGCCGGACAGCCTGTGGAACTACGAACTGGGCGCCAAGACCCAGTGGTTCGGCCGCATGCTCACGCTGAACGGCGCGCTGTTCCAGATCGACTGGAGCAACATGCAGGTTTCCGGCCGCAGCGCGAACGGCGCCTTCTCGTTCCTGACCAACGCCGGCAAGGCGCGGATCAAGGGCGCGGAGCTGGAGGCGACGCTTCGGCCGATGACCGGGCTGTCGCTCAACACCGCGCTCGGCTTCCTCGACGCGAAGCTGACGGAGGACCAGCTCAATTCCGGCCTGGCCGCCACCGGCTCGACCGGCCTGAAAGGCGACAAGATCCCGAACATCCCGGATTTCACCCTGTCGCTGAACGGCGACTATAACTGGGATATCGGCAACGGCCTGCGCGGCATGTTCAACGCCAATCTCACCCACAGCGCGGGCAGCTATTCGGAATTCCGCCCGACCTACACCTATTATCGCCGCAACGCCGCTTATGACGTGGTGGGCGCGCGCGTCGGCGTGGAGACGGAAAACGGCCTGACGGTGCAGCTGTTCGTGCAGAACCTGCTCAACAACGACAAGCCGATCCTGCTGAGCGGCGCGGTGGGCGATCCCTATTCGGCGCTCTCGCTCCAGCCCCGCACGTTCGGGATCATGGCCCGCAAGTCTTTTTGACGAAAGGGGAAATATCGGCCGGCGCCTCGCGATGCGGGGCGCCGGTTTTTGTGCGCTGGCATGATCGCGGTTCGTGGCCTAGGGGCGGGCTATTCCGCACCAACAAGCCAGAGTTTCCCGTGGCCGATCCCGATCCGCCGATCCGCATTGCCGCTCTCTATCGCTTCGCGCGGTTCGACGATTGCGAAGCCATTCGCGCCGGGCTGTACGCATTGTGCCGCGCGCGGGGCGTGAAGGGCACCTTGCTGCTCGCGCATGAAGGGATCAACGGCACGATCGCGGGCAGCGATGCCGGGATCGAAGCCGTCGTCCGCCATATCCGCGCCCTGCCGGGCTGCGCCGCCCTCCAGCCCAGATATACGCGCGCCGCGACGCCGCCGTTCCAGCGGCTGAAGGTGAAGATCAAGCGCGAGATCGTGACGATGGGGGAGCCGGACATCAGCCCGCTCGCCGATGTCGGTCAATATGTCGCGCCCGATGCGTGGAACGCGCTGATCGCCGATCCGGGCACGGTGCTGATCGACACGCGCAACGATTATGAGGTGGCGATCGGCACCTTCGCCGGCGCGGTCGACCCGAAGACGCCCAGCTTCCGCGATTTCCCCGCATGGTTCCACGCGCATCGCGAGGCATTGCGGGGGCGCAAGGTCGCGATGTTCTGCACCGGCGGCATCCGCTGCGAGAAGGCGACCGCCTTCCTGAAGGCGGAAGGGGTGGAGGATGTCTACCACCTCGAAGGCGGCATCCTCAATTATCTGGAGAAGGTGCCGCCCGAACGCAGCCTGTGGGAAGGCGAATGTTTCGTCTTCGACGAGCGGGTGAGCGTGGATCACCGTCTGCAAAAGGGCGCGTACGAATTGTGTCGCGCCTGCCAGCGGCCGGCGATCGCGGACGGCGCATCGCGCGCAGCCGGAGAGCCGTTCACCTGCCGGGATTGCGCCGCCTAGGCCTCCCACTCGGCAAGGTCGTCCGCCTCGCCGATCAGCGCGAGGCCATGGGCGATCGAGGTAAGCTCCCCGCCGCTCGCGATGCGTTCCTCGCCGAAACGGCGCAGGAAGATCGCGCGGATCGCCGGGATCAACGAGGAGCCGCCGGTCAGGAACACGCGGTCGATCGCGTTCGCGGGCAGCGCCGCGCGGGCGAGGGCGGTGTCCATCGCGGCCTCGATCCGGAGGAGGTCCTCACCGATCCATTGCTCGAAATCCGCGCGGCGCACCTCGGCCGCGATCTCCACGCCGCCGCCGCTGAAACGGAACTCGGCCCACGCCGCGACGGACAGGTCGCGCTTCACCCGGCCCACCGCGTCATAGAGCGGAAAGCCCTGTTCCTCCTCGATCAGCGCGATCATCCGCCCGATCGGCGCGGGATCGAGTGCGTCGCGTTGCAGGCGGCGCAATTCCTCCAGCGTCCGCCGGTTGCGCATCATCGCGAGGCGGGACCAGTCGGCGAAATCGGCGAAATAGCCGCCGGGGATTTCCAGCAGCTTGTCGAACGAGCGATATCGTCCGCCCTTGCCGAGCAGCGGCAGGACGAGATGGCTGACGATGCGCTGGTCGAAGCGATCCCCCGCGATGCCCACGCCGGAAGAGGCGAGCGGGGTGCAGCGCCGCTCCGCTCCGGCTTCCGCGATGCGGACGATCGAGAAGTCCGTCGTGCCGCCGCCGAAATCCGCGACCATGATCGTCGCCGGCTGGTCCAGCCGCGCGGCGTAGCTGTGCGCCGCGCCCAGCGGCTCGTAGACATAATGCAGCTCCACGCCGAACTCGCGCAGCATCAGGTCGTAGCGCTGCCGCGCGATCGCCGGATCGGCCCGCGCGCCCACATATTCCACCGGCCGCCCAACGATCACGCGGTGCGGGCGCTCGTCCAGCGCGCCGCCGGCGTGGCGGACAAGCTTTTGCAGGAACAGCCGCCCCATGTCCTCGAAGCGGAACGGCTTGTTGAAGATCAGCGCGCGCTCGAACAGCGGGCTTGCCGCGACG
>JAYRJH010000237.1:0-4928 GCA_041906415.1 Sphingomonas sp.
GGACCATGGGGTGATCGATGCGATCATCCCGGCCCTTCAAGCACCCAGCAATGTTCAAGCGTGTCCGCCGGGCACAAGTCCCCACGAACGGGCGCGCCTATACGCGCAGGCGGCCGAAGGGTCAATGGCGGCGCGGCGCGGCGCGCTCTCCCCACCGTTCGCCCTGAGCATATCGAAAGACAAACGGCGGGAAGAGCGGGAACTCAATCCATCGTCACCGGCACGCCACCCTTCACCACTGCCACCGGATGCTCCAGCGTCCGCACATCGGCGAGCGGATCGCCCTTCACCGCGACGATATCGCCGTAATGGCCCACCGCGAGCGAGCCGACATCCTCGCTCCGCCCCAGCGCCTGCGCGGCGCTGGTAGTGGCGGCGCGAATCGCCTGGATCGGGGTCATCCCCCATTCCACCATCTTGGCGAACTGCCGGGCGTTGTCGCCGTGCGGATAGACGCCCGCGTCCGTGCCGAACAGCATCTGCACGCCCGCCTTCACGGCGCGCTGGAAGGTCTGGCGCTGCTTCAGGCCGATCATCCGCTCCTTTTCGAGGCTTTCCGGCTCGGTCCCGTTCTTCGTGCCTGTCGCGAGGATATAATCGTCGTTGTAGATATCCATGTCGAACCAGGTCTTGTGCTGGATCGCCAGCCTGATCGTCTCGTCGGAGGCGAGGCTGCAATGCTCGATCGTGTCGATCCCGGCGAGGATCGCGGCGCGGATGCCCTCGTCGCCATGCGCATGGGCGGCGACGCGCATGTGGAGCATGTGCGCCTCGTCCGCGATCGCCTTCATCTCCTCGAAGGAAAGCTGCTGCGCGCCGACCGAATCGCCCAGCGAGAACACGCCGCCGGTCGCGCAGATCTTGATGACCTCCGCGCCATATTTGCGCACCCAGCGCACCTTGGCGCGCGCCTCCTCCGGCGAATCGACCACGTTCACGCCCTTGCGGTCATATTCGGGCGGCAGGGCGTTGTCGTCGCAATGCCCCCCGGTCGCGCCGAGCGCATAGCCCGCGGGGACGATGCGCGGCCCCTGCACCCAGCCGCCGTCGATCGCCTCCTTCAGGCCGATATCCTGGAAATCGTCCGCGCCGACGTTGCGGACGGTGGTGAAGCCCGCGCGGAGCGTCTTGAGCGCATTGGGCACGCCCAGCACGCCCCAGAAGGCGCCGGTATATTTGAACCGCTGATAGCCGCCGCCGACCTCCGCCGAGCTGGTGAGGTGGACATGCATGTCGATCAGGCCGGGCAGCAGCGTGACGTCGCCCAGATCGACCTTCCTCGCGTCCGCCGGGACCGATGCGGGCGCGGCGCCGCGAGTCGAGACGGAGGCGATGCGCCCGTCGGTCACGACGATCACCGGCCGCTCGACGATCACGCCCTTCTCCACGTCGAGCATCCGCGCGGCGGTGATGACGCTGGTTTCCGCCGCCGCCTGTCCGGCCCCGGCCAGCCCGGCGAGCGCAAGAGCGGACGCGGCCGTCGCGCGCAGGATGTTCTTCATATTGCTGGTTCCCCCCTGTTTCGGTTGCGGGCATCCTGACGCGATAGCCCAACGGAGGAAAGCCATGACGATGCCCGATTTGCCGATCGAGGGCGGATGCCGTTGCGGAAAGGTGCGCTTCCGCATCACCGAGCCGCCGCTGCTGGCGATGGCCTGCCATTGCACGGGATGCCAGAAGATGAGCGCCAGCGCCTTCTCCACTTCGATCGCGATACCGGTCGCGGGCTTCGCGGTGATCGCGGGCGAGACGGTGGTCGGCGGGATGCACGGCTATCCCGGCCATCATCATTGCGACTGGTGCAAGAGCTGGATGTTCTCGCGGCTCAAGCCGGAAGCGGGCTTCGTCAACGTGCGCGCGACGATGCTCGACGACGCGCGCTGGTTCGCGCCGCTGATCGAGAGCTGCGTCAGCGAGGCGCTGCCCTGGGCCAGGACGGGCGCGAAATACAGCTTCCCGCAATTCCCGGCGATGGAGGATTATCCCCGGCTGATCGCCGAATATCAGGCGGGTCTTACGGCCTAGGCGCGCGGGGAACGGGCCCTCACCCCGCCCGCGGCCGCCCCGGGACGGCCGCGGAAAGCCATCATGCCGGAATCAGATGTGCAGCGCCCGGCCATAGGCCGCCAGCACGCTCTCGTGCATCATCTCCGAAAGCGTCGGGTGCGGGAACACCGTCTCGATCAGCTCCGCCTCGGTCGTCTCCAGCGTCTTGCCGATCGTATAGCCCTGGATCAGCTCGGTCACTTCCGCGCCGATCATATGCGCGCCGAGCAGTTCGCCGGTCTTCGCGTCGAACACCGTCTTGATGAAGCCTTCCGGCTCGCCGAGCGCGATCGCCTTGCCGTTGCCGATGAACGGGAAGGTGCCGACCTTCAGCTCGTAACCCGCCTCCTTCGCCTTCGCCTCGGTCAGGCCGACGCTGGCGATCTGCGGGTGGCAATAGGTGCAGGCGGGGATGTTCTTCGGGTCCATCGCGTGCGGATGCTTGCCCGCGATCGCCTCGGCCGCGATCACGCCCTCGTGGCTCGCCTTGTGCGCCAGCCACGGCGGCGCGGTGATGTCGCCGATCGCCCACAGCCCCTCGACATTGGTGCGGCACATCGCGTCGGTCTTGAGGAAGCCGCGCTCGTCCACCGCGACGCCCAGTTCCTTCAGGCCGATATCCTCGGTGTTCGGCACGATGCCGACCGCGACGATGACGTGGCTGAACTCGGCGACCGATTCCTTGCCCGCCTTGTCCTTCAGCGTCGCCTTGACGCCGCTCGCCCCGGCATCGAGCTTCGCGATGCCCGCGCCGGTCATGATCTTCATGCCCTGCTTCGTCAGCGCCTTTTCGAGGAACGCCGACACGTCCGCATCCTCGACCGGCACGATCCGGTCGAGCATCTCGACCACCGTCACCTCCGCGCCGAGATCGTTGTAGAAGCTGGCGAACTCGATCCCGATCGCGCCGGAGCCGATCACCAGCAGCTTCTTCGGCATCTCTGCGGGCGTCATCGCGTGGCGATAGGTCCAGATGCGCTTGCCGTCCGCCTTGGCGAAGGGCAGGTCGCGCGCCCGCGCGCCGGTGGCGAGAATGATGTTCTTCGCGGCCAGTTCGGTCGTCTTGCCATCCTTGTCGGTGACGGTGAGCCTGCCCTTTCCGGTCAGCTTGCCCTCGCCCATGTGGACGGCGATCTTGTTCTTCTTCATCAGGTGCGTCACGCCCTGATTGAGCTGCTTCGCCACCCCGCGCGAGCGCTTCACCACCGCGTCGAGATCGGCGGAGATCTTCTCCGCGACCAGCCCGTAATCCTTCGCGTGCCGCATCTGGTGGAACACCTCGGCCGAGCGCAGCAGCGCCTTTGTCGGGATGCAACCCCAGTTGAGGCAGATGCCGCCGAGATTCTCGCGCTCGACGATCGCGGTCTTCAGGCCGAGCTGCGCGGCGCGGATCGCCGCGACATAGCCGCCCGGCCCGGAACCGAGCACGATCAGGTCATAAGTGTCAGCCATCAATTGTCTCGCATATCGCCGCCGCGCGCCCACGCGCGGCGGATTTCATACAGGCTCATCGCCAGCAGGGCGGCCATCGTCGCATAGCCGATCGGCCAGATCGTCTCCGCGCCCTGCGGATAGGACCACGCGCCCGCCCAGAAGATCAGCGCGGTCATCGCCAGCGCGGCGACAAGCCACAGCAGTTCGAGGATCACCGCGCGATTCATCTCAGGCAAGCATCGCCAGCGGGTTTTCGATCAGCCCCTTGAACGCCTCCATCAGCGCCGCGCCGTCCGCGCCGTCGATCGCGCGATGATCGAAGCTGCCGGTGGCGGACATGACGGTGGCGATGCCGAGCGCGTCGTCGATCACGTAAGGCCGCTTCTCGCCCGCGCCGATCGCCATTATCATGCCCTGCGGCGGGTTGATGACCGCTTCGAACTGCTTGATCCCGAACATGCCCATGTTGCTGAGCGAGGCGGTGCCGCCGGCGAATTCCTCGGGCTTCAGCTTCTTGTCCCGCGCCCGCGCCGCCAGATCCTTCATCCGCGTGGAGATGGAGGAAAGCGATGCGCTGTCCGCCCCGGTGATGACCGGGGTGATAAGACCTTCCGGCGTCGAGACGGCCACGGAGATGTCCGCGCGGTGGAAGCTGATGAGCTGGTCCGGCGTGAACATCACGTTGCACTTGGGCACCTGCACCAGCGCGACCGCCAGCGCCTTTATCATCAGGTCGTTGACCGACAGCTTCACGCCGCGCGCCTCGAGGCCGGCGTTCAGCTCGGTGCGCAGCCTGAGCAATTTGTCGAGCCGCACGTCGACCGTCAGATAGATGTGCGGCACCTGCTGCTTCGATTCGGTCAGGCGGCGCGCGATCGTCTTGCGCATGTTGCTGAGCTTGGTCGCCTCGTGCGGGATATCGGGCACCTGCGCGGGCGTAGCGGCAGGGGCGGAGGCGGGCGCGGCGGCAGCGGGAGCCGCGCCGGGCTTCGCGCCCTCCACATCGGCCTTCACGATCCGCCCGTCAGGCCCGGTGCCGGTGACGCCCGACAGATCGACGCCCTTCTGCGCCGCGATCCGCCGCGCGAGCGGGCTGGCCTTCACGCGGTCGCCTTCCGCGCGGGCGGGCGCGGGCTTCGGCGCATCGGCCTTCGCCGGGGCGGGAGCCGCGGGGGCGGAGGCCGGAGCCGGAGCCGACGCGGGGGCGGGCGCTTCCTTCTTCGGCGCGGGCGCGTCGCCCTCGCCGGACAGCAGCATGATGATCGTGCCGACCTTCACGCCGTCCGTCCCCTCGGCCACGACGATCTTCTCCACGGTGCCTTCGTCCACCGCCTCGAATTCCATCGTCGCCTTGTCGGTTTCGATCTCGGCCATCAGGTCGCCGGCTTTCACCGTGTCGCCTTCCTTCACCAGCCATTTCGCCAGCGTGCCCTCCTCCATGGTGGGCG
>JAYRJH010000238.1:0-4868 GCA_041906415.1 Sphingomonas sp.
CCGGCCGTTCCGCTCCAATGGCCTGCCGATGCTGATCGGCATGGCCGCGATGTTCATGGTCGTCGCGACGCTGGCGGCGATCGGCGGGGGCTGGGCGGTGCAGGCCAACCAATATGGCCGCGCCGCCGCGCTGATTCTGCTCGCGCTGTTCGGGCTCGCCCTGCTGTTCCCCGCGATCGCCGATCGCGCGATGCGGCCGCTGGTGGGTTTCGGCGCGCGCCTGTCGCAAACGGCGGACGCGCAGGGCGCCGGGTTCGGCACATCGCTGCTGCTGGGCATCGCGACCGGATTGCTGTGGGCGCCGTGCGCCGGGCCGATCCTTGGACTGATCCTCACCGGAGCCGCGCTTCAGGGCGCGAGCGTCGCAACCAGCCTCCTGCTACTGGCCTATGCGCTGGGAGCGGCGACGTCGCTCGCGCTGGCGCTGCTGGCGGGCGGGCGGCTGTTCAAGGCGATGAAGAAGTCGCTCGGCGCGGGCGAATGGATCCGGCGCGCGATCGGTGCGGCGGTGCTCGTCGCGGTCGCGGCGATCGGGCTGGGGGCCGATACCGGCTTCCTGACCCGCGCCTCGCTCGCCGGAACGAACCGCATCGCAGGCGGACAGCGGCAAGCTCGCCGACCAGGGGCCGATGCCACCGCTCGATGGCGCGGATGCCTGGCTCAACTCCCCGCCGCTCGGCCGCGAGGCGCTCAAGGGGAAGGTCGTCGTGATCGACTTCTGGACCTATAGCTGCATCAACTGCCTGCGCTCGCTTCCCTATGTGAAGGCGTGGGCGGAGAAATATCGCGGCGACGGGCTGGTGGTGATCGGCGTCCACACCCCGGAATTCGCCTTCGAGAAGGATATCGCCAACGTTCGCAAGGCGCTGGCCGATCTCGGCATCACCTATCCGGTCGCGATCGACAACGATTATGCGGTCTGGCGCGCTTTCGGGAACCGTTACTGGCCAGCCCATTACTTCATCGATGCCAATGGACGCCTGCGTTACCAGCATTTCGGAGAAGGCGATTACGCCGGTTCCGAGCGCGTCATCCGCACGCTGCTGGCGGAGGCGCATCCCGGCCGCGATCTGGGCGCAATGAGCGTGGTGCGGGCAGGGGGTGTGCAGGCCCCTGCGGCAAAAGGCATGAAATCGCCCGAGACCTATATCGGCTATGCGCGCGCGGCGCGTTCGGTCTCGCAGCCGGAGGTGGCGAGGGACAGGCCGGCTGTCTATGACGCCCGTCCCGCCGCGCTCGATCAATGGGGTCTTTCCGGCCGGTGGACGGTCGGAGCGGAGCATGCTTCGCTCGACAAGGCGGGCGGGCGTATCCTCTATCGTTTCCACGCGCGCGACCTGCATCTCGTGCTCGGGCCGGGTGCGGACGGACGGCCCGTGCGTTTCCGCGTGACGATCGACGGCAGGCCGCCTGGGCAGAACCATGGCAGCGATACCGACGCGGCGGGCAACGGCGTCGTCAGCGGCCAACGGCTCTATCAGCTCGTGCGGATCGCAGGCCCCGGCGCGGACCACGACTTCGCGATCGAGTTCCTCGACCCCGGGGTGCAGGCGTTCAGCTTCACCTTTGGATAAAGGACGGCCGATATTCAAACGCGACCACGATAACTATCCGGTCGGTCAGTTGCAGCGGGCGATGAATTTCCGCTGAACTGGCTAACGTCATCTTGGCCGCGAACGGCGTCTGTCGGGGCGGCCTGCATACCCTGTTTTCCTGGCTGACCGCGATGCTGACGCGCTTCGCCCGGATCCTGCTCCCGTCGTCAGAGGATGGACCCGGAACGGATCAGATTCGGCGGTTGAGCGAGCATCGCTTGCAGAAGACGGTCCGGTCAGTGTGAACCGATGATATCACCGCGAGCGGCCGCGCGCGCTGACCGGCCAGAGATCGACCAGGGTATTGCCGCTGACGACGTGATAGGTGTCGTAGAGGTTGACCGTGGGGTCGCAATGCGGGGCGTTGAGCGAGACGATTGCGTCCAGCGCCGGAACCTCACCCGCCGGATGAACCAGTGCGCCTTGTTCGTCGCCCATGAAGAAATAGACGGTGCCTTCCGCCGTTCCGGCGGCGATCAGCGGCGGCTTGGCATCGGTCGCCATCGACTTGATGCCGGCATCCACCGTCACCAGCCCCGGCGAATTCACGCTGATGACGCGGGTGTCGATCAGCAGCGAGGTCTCGAAGGGCACCTCGCCCTCCTTCGCCGTCAGCGCGCAGGCGCGATACTGATCGTCCATGAAGACATAGGAGCCGACCTGAAGCTCGGTGAACAGCCCCAATGTCGCGTCGATCCGGTGCGTGCCGGTGCCGCCGCCGGAGACGATCGCGGGCTTGCCCCCGGCGGCCTCCAGCGCGTCGAGGACGGTGCGGAGATAAGCGGCGCGATCCTGCATCGCGGTTTCGCGCGCGGCATAGCTTTCGATATGTTGCTGCGATCCGCAATAATATTGCACGCCGCCGTAGCGCAGCGCCGGCTCGGCCGCGATGGCGCGATACAATTCCACCGCCGCCTCCGGGCTGGCGACGCCGGTGCGGTGGATGCCGGGATCGATGTCGATCAGCAGGGTCAGCGGCTTGCCGCCCCGCGCCGCGATCGCCGCCGCGATGGCGCGCACGCCCGCGGGATTGTCGGCGACGCACATCAGGCCTTCCGCCCGCTCGTTCAGCGCGACCAGCCGCGCGATCCCCGGTTCGGATATGACGGGAGAGGTGATGAGCAGCCCGGCGATCCCGCCGTCCGCCAGCACTTCCGCCTCGCCCAGCTTGGCGCAGCACTGGCCGAGCGCCCCGGCCGCAATCTGGCGGCGGGCGATGTCGACGCTCTTGTGCGTCTTGGCGTGCGGGCGCAGCTTCAGCCCGTTCGCGGCGGCGAAATCGGCCATGCGCGCGATGTTGCGGTCCAGCGCGTCGCGATCGACCACCAGCACCGGCGTGTTGAGATCGCGCCGCGATCCCTGACGGCCGACCAGATGGCGGTGCAGTTCCTCGTCGGTCATCCTTGCTTCCTTTCGATCCCGAACAGGCGCGCCAGATCGGCGTTGACGAACTTCCCCGCCGGATCGACGCCTTCGCGCACCTTCAGGAAATCCGCCGCCTTCGGATAGAGGGCATGGACGTCATCGGCGTTCAGCGTGTGGCGCTTGGCCCAATGCGGCCGCCCGTTCGCGCCGCGCAGCACCGGCTCGACCTCGGCGAACAGGTCGCGCCACGGCATCGCGGCATATTGGTGGAAGGAGATGGACGCGCCCGGCCCGCGATTGAACGGCGACATCCAGATGTCGTCCCGCGCGACCAGCCGGAATTCGAACGGGAAGGCGACCGGCAGCTTCTTGCGCCGGATATAGGCGATCGCCTCCAGCAGCGTCGGCATCCCGTCCGCGCGGGGCAGCTCATATTCCATTTCCTCGAAGCGGATCGTGCGCTCGCCGGGGAAGATCTGCCACGCCGGGCCGATGCGCCGGGTGGACTTGCCGCTCATCCGCATCATCTGGCGTTGCAGCGAGGGGATCAGCGAGGGCAGCTTGCGCCCCGCCTCGCAGGCGAGGCGGAAGGGGCCTTCGTCGATATCGGTGGAGCGGATCATCTCGCCGTCGCCCTCGGCCGGATGCAGGCTCTTGAAGATCACCTTGTCGGCATAGGGAAAGACGAAGAATTCGAAATGGCGCGTCTGCGCGGCCAGTTCCTCCCAGCGTTCCGCCATCTCCGCGAGCGGGCGGCGTTCGACGCGCTCCTCCAGATAATAGGCCGGCAGCACGTTGATGCGGATGCGCGTCGCCACGCCGAACATCCCCAGCGACAGCCGCTGCGCCTGGAACAGATCAGGATTGTTGTCCGCATCGCAGATCGCCAGCGATCCGTCCGCCAGCATCAGCTCGAACGCGAGCACCTGCGTCGAGAGGCTGCCCAGATCCCTGCCGGTGCCGTGCGTGCCCGTGGCCGTCGCGCCGGCGAGCGATTGCGGGTTCACGTCGCCCTGGTTGATGAGCGAGAGGCCCTGCGCCCACAGCGCCTCCGTCAGCCGCGCGAGGCTCCAGCCGGCGGGCACCCACGCGCTGGCGCGGTCGGGCGCGATCTCGATCGGGGCTTCATAGGCGCCCATGTCGATCAGCGTGCCGTCGGTCTCGCACAGGGGCATGAAGGAATGGCCCGCGCCGCGCACCCGCACCTTCGGCGCGGCGAGGATCGCGGCACGCAATTCCGCCTCGTCGCGCGGGCTGATGATCGCCTGCGGCCGGGCATCCACGCTTCCCGACCAGTTATGCCATTCCATGCGTGACCTCTTTCGTCATTGGCCCAAGCTCGCGAAATAATGCGCGAACAGCAGGCATACTTCACGGTTGATGATATCGGCGTCGCGGTCCGGCTCCTCGACCACCATCTCGATCGCCGCGTAGCTCAGCTCGATCGTCATGCGCGTCACCACCTCCAGCCGGCGCGGATCGACGGCGGGATAGAGCGCGCGCATCTGCGTGAGGAAATAGCCCGCCACCATGTCGCGCGAGCGGAAGCGGATATCCTGCAGCACCGGCACCGCGCGCAGGGCGCGGCCGATCGCCAGACCGCCGGGGAACTCGCGCTGGATCGTCACCATCCGCTCGTGGATCGCGATGCTCTTGGCCAGCCGCTCCTCGAACGTGTCGCCGGTGAGGCCGCCCGCCTCGACCCAGGCGATCACCTCCTCGTCCTGCGCGCGCATCAGCCGGTCGCCCAGCTCCTTCAGCACGGCATATTTGTTCGGGAAGTAACGATAGAGCGCGGGCGGCGAGAGGCCGGCCGCCTCGCAGATCAGGTTGGTGGTGAGCTGCTCGAATCCCACTTGCTCAAGAAGCTGGCCGGCGGTTTCGAGGATCAGCTCGAACGTGTCCTGC
>JAYRJH010000239.1:0-4849 GCA_041906415.1 Sphingomonas sp.
GATCTGATAGCCGCCGAGCGTAACATAGATGCCGTGCCCGCCCTGATAGCGGATGCCGGCCTCATATTGCTGCCCCGTCACGGGAACGAAGGGCTTGCCGTCGAGGCTGGACGCGGGGCTGGCCACCTGCGGCTGGAAGGACTCGGCATAGCTCGCATAAGGCGCGAGGCCGTTGTCGAGCAGGTAGACCGCGCCCGCCCGCCAGGTGAAGGCGTCGTAATCGTTGATGTAGCGGTTCCTGCTGACCGGGTTGTAGGTGTCGTCGTGCGACCAGTCCTGCCGCCCGCCGACCGTCACGCGCAGCTTGCCGAGGCTGATCTGGTCCTGGAGATAGAGGCCGGTCTGGCGGCTCACCGTCTCGGTGTAGATCTGCGGCTGGAGCAGCGCGGCGTAGCGCCCCGATCCGCGCGGAACGGGATTGAAGATATCGAGCAGCGGCTCGACCTGCCCGCGCGGCAGGCCCGGCATCGTGACCAGATCGCGATAATGCTGCCAGCTTGTATGGAAATAATCCACGCCCGCCAGCACGATATGCTCGATCGCGCCGGTGCGGAACTCGCCTTCGATCTGGGTGTCGGTCGCCCAGCCGTCCGACGCGCCCTTGCCCTGCACCGCGCGGCGCCCGACCGTCAGCCCGTTTTGGCATCCGGCATAAGCGGCATAGCTGGCGAAGGCGGCGCAGTTGGTCACCGTGTCGCCGGACAGCACCGTCACGCGATACAGCGTCTCCAGTCGGGTATAGCGGGTGTTGTTGCGCAGCCGTATATGGTCGCCGAACCGTTGCTCGAAGAACGAGGCGACAAGATACTGGTTGCGGTCGAAGCGGTTCCAATCCGGCTCGCCGATATAATCCTCCAGCGGGATATATTTGCCGCGCGTCGGCACCATCGTGCCGGTGTAGGGGAGGAACTGGAAGGTCGATCCGCCCTCGTCGCGCTGATACTGGCCCAGCAAGGTCCATGTAGTGGAAGCCGAGGGCCGCCAGGTGATGCTGGGCGAGATATAATAGCGGCCGATCTTCGTATCATCGACCTGCGTGTCGCCATAGCGGGCCAACCCGACCACGCGCGCGGCGATCGTGCCCCCTTCGTCCAGCGGCCCGGTGGCATCCGCGCCGAACTGCCAGTTCCAATGGCTCAGCCCGGTGAAGCCCGCACCCTGGAACAGGATTTCGCCGTGAGGCGTGAAGCTGGGCCGCTTCGTCACGATGTTGACGACGCCGCCGGGCGCGGTCTGCCCGTAAAGCGCGCCGGACGGTCCCTTCAGAACCTCGATCTGCTGGAGCGCGAAGGGATCGAAGCCGGGCCGGGTCCATTGTCCGCCCGAAGGAAGCCGCAGCCCGTCGACGAAATTGTTGTTCGAGGAGAAGCCGCCCGCCCCGAAGCCGCGCACCGACACCTCGTCCACCCGGCTGTCGATCCCGGAAGGCTCCGCCTGGACGCCGGCGGTGTAGGACAGCGCGTCGGCGATCGTGGGCGAGGCGCGCAGGTCGATCTCCTCCCGGCTGATGATCGAGATCGACTGCGGGGATTCGATGATCGGCGTGTCGGTCTTGGTGCTCGAGGATGCGGAGGACTGCCCCGTGGCCGTGACGATGACGTCACCCCTCTGCTCGTTGTCCGCATCGACACTTGCCAGCGCGGGCGTCGAAACGCCCGCAAGCAGCGCCGCCAGAAGAACCGTCGTGTTACGCATCATGACCCCCCGCGATTTCAGGGGTCGGTAATGCGAATCAATTTCATTATCAAGTGTGCTATGCAATGCCTTTGCGTGCCTGCGCTCAAGCGGATGCCCGCGCCTGGGCGCGCAACCGTTCGAGATAGGCGCAGAGCATGTCGGCCAGCGCCTCCGACCAGGCGGCAATCTCCTGCTCCGTCCTTGGCGTTTCCGAGAAATTGCTGCCAACCTCGCTCAGCGTCGTCTTGATGAGGTCCCCCGCGAGCATACGCGCGTCCTCCGGGACGCCCGGCAGCGTCTCGCTCAGGAATCTCCGGAAAATCTGGACATTCTCCTTCTTCGCCTCGATCGCCTCCGGTGCGTCGCGGTAAAGCGGCGCGGCGTCGCTGAGCGCGATACGGACGGCGGCTTCCTCGCATTCCGACAGGATGAAGGCATGGACCAGCCGACGCAGCCGGACGGGCGGCGAGACGGCATGGTCCTCCAATATGCTTCTCAACAGCGCCGAGGTGCGCCGCCACTCGTCGCTTTGCAGGCGGAACAGGATCGCCGCCTTGTTCGGGAAATATTGATAGAGCGAGCCGACGCTCACGCCCGCGCGCTCGGCGACCCGCGCGGTGGTGAATCGCGACGCGCCCTCCTTCGTCAAAACCTGAACAGCAGCGTCGAGCACCGCCTCGACCAGCAGGTTTGAACGCGCCTGTCTGGGCTCTTTTCGCGAGGAAACGCGGGTGTTCCGGGTGACTGTCAAATGGGCTTCCCGCCAATGCGAATAGTCAAACGCGACGAATTAATCGTATTTTCCCTGAAGGCAAGCAGATCGCTTGCCGATCGGAGAATCCACATGACAACGCTTTCGAGCGCCCCCGTGGCGCCCCTTCTCGCACGCCTGTTCGCCGAAGCCGAC
This sequence comes from Sphingomonas sp., assembly GCA_041906415.1. Lineage (GTDB taxonomy): Bacteria > Pseudomonadota > Alphaproteobacteria > Sphingomonadales > Sphingomonadaceae > Sphingomonas. The sequence goes on from JAYRJH010000239.1 coordinate 2,585, forward strand.
GCCAACCCGCCGACGCAAAGCCCGGTCTTTGCCGGCGTCGCCGGCGAGGATCATCATCGGATGATGCGCAGCAAGACCGATTATCGCGATTTCTACGCCAGGCTGAAGGATTTCGCCCTGCCGGTGTCGCCCGAGGTGGGCGGCCTGCTCTACATGCTGGCGCGCGCCACCAACGCGCGCGCGATCGTGGAGTTCGGCACGTCGTTCGGGCTGTCGACGCTGCATCTGGCGGCCGCGCTGCGCGACAATGGCGGCGGCCGGCTGATCACCAGCGAGTTCGAACCGGCCAAGCTCGCCAGGGCAAAGGCCAATCTCGCCGAGGGCGGGCTGATCGACCTCGTCGAATTCCGCGAGGGCGATGCGCTGGAAACGCTGGCGGCGGATTTGCCCGAGACGATCGACCTGCTGCTGCTCGACGGCGCGAAGGCGCTTTACTCGGATATCCTTGACCGGGTGGAGGATCGCCTGCGGCCGGGCGCAATCCTGATCGCCGACAATGCCGATTATTGCCCGGAATATCTGGAGCGTGTCGGCAATGTCGCGAATGGCTATATGTCTATGCCCTTCACCGACGAGGTGGAGCTATCCATCCGTCTCGGCTGATCTCCCGGCCTGCGTGACGATCATCGGCGGCCCGGTTTCCATCAGGAAACCGGGCCTGCCGTGGTGATGCGCCCTGACGCCTGGATGGACGCGGCCGGCGGTGACCCGGAATACCGGGTCGCGACCCCGCCCCGGAGGTGCTCAGGGAGCATGCTGGCGCAACAAGGGCCTTCGCGGCTATGCGGATCATATGCAGAGCCCTGGGTCTCGCGAGGCCGTTGTGGCGCCCGTTCACGTCGATCGCGACGGCCGGACAACCATGCCTGACCCGCTGACGCGGATGCTCGACGATATCCGCGCCTGCCGTCGCTGCGCCGACGATCTGCCTTGCGGTCCGCGCCCCGTCGTGCAGGCGGCGCGTCCGGCGCGATTGTGCATCGTCGGGCAGGCGCCGGGGCGAAAGGTGCATGAGACGGGAATCCCGTGGGACGATGCCTCGGGCCGGCGGCTCCGCGCCTGGCTCGGCCTTCAACCGGCGACATTCTATGATCCGGCAAAGGTCGCGATCATCCCGATGGGCTTCTGCTATCCCGGCAAGGCCGGCTCGGGCGACAATCCGCCACGGCCCGAATGCGCGCCGTTGTGGCATGGCGGGCTGAAGGCGCAATTGCCGGACATCGGGCTGACCATATTGGTGGGGCATTATGCGCAGGCCCATTATCTCGCCGGTCTCCGCAAGCCGACGCTTGCCGATACCGTCAGGGCGTGGCGCGACTATCTGCCCGCCGGCTTCATGCCCTTGCCGCATCCCTCGCCGCGCAACCAGCCGTGGCTCGCGAGGAATCCATGGTTCGAGGCGGAGCTGGTGCCGCATGTCCAGGCGGCGGTGCGCGCGCTGGGGCTGTGAGGGTCAGCCGGTCTTCCGCAGCGCCGGGCCCTTGTGCATGGCGATGTGATCGGTCTTGTCGCTCCTGATCTCATATTGCGGATCGTCAGGGCTGGCGTGATGGGTGTAGCCCTTGTAATCGGTGTCGCGCGTGTGGACCCTGACGATCGTGCCGCCGACATGCCCGGCTTCTGAATTCCAGGTTACATGATCGCCGACCCTGAAACGCTCGCCCATCGCCATTCTCCCGGCTTGTGAACGGGAAACGTGCGTGGCGGCGGTCAGTTGCCGCTTCCCGCCTCCCGCCGGAGCAGGGCGAACCGATCCGGCGTCATCTTCGGCATCGCTTCTACGAGGGCGACGATCTGCGCGATCTCCCGATCCGACGACACCTCGCCCCAGGCCGGCATCCCGGTCATCTTAACCCCGCCGCCGATCAATGCGTAAAGCTCGGCGTGGGACCATCGGCCGGATGCCCCGAGCAGATAGGGCGGCGTGGGGAGCATCGCGCTCGCCCAGCGCGCCCGCGCGATGCCGGGGCCGCCATGGCAGGCGATGCACCTTTGCTCGTAGAGTCTCATGCCGGCGAGAAGCGTCGGCCGGTCGAGCGGCAGGCGGGGAGCGCTCCGGGGCGCATGTCGACGGACCGAATTGGCCATCGTGCCGTGCACGGCCCAGGCGAAGAGCTTCGAATGCGGCTGATCGGCGCCCGTGCGGAAACCGATGCCCGACAGGACGATACCGAACGCCAGCAGCGCGGCGAGCGCGCAGGTCGCCAGACCCATTGCCCAGCCGACGACCAGCGACCGGAGGTGCAGGCGGCGCATGGCGGCTAG
>JAYRJH010000240.1:0-4847 GCA_041906415.1 Sphingomonas sp.
ATCTCTTCGGGGCTCTACAACATCGGCGCCGATGCGCCGCATTCGCGGCCCGTCTATACCATGCTCGAAGGACTTCGTGACCGCTCGATCGCGGCGCATGCCCGCGGCATTTCGGTGCCCGCCGATCTCGAAAGCGCGGCGCATGTGTCGGCGGGCGCCGGGCTCTACGGCGAGATGTGCCAGGGCTGTCACCTCGCCCCCGGCGCCGAGCGGACCGAGATTTCGCAAGGCCTTTACCCGCAGGCGCCCGAACTGGCGAAGGGCACCGACCTGAAGCCGGCGCAGCAATTCTGGGTGATCAAGCACGGGGTCAAACTCACCGCCATGCCCGCCTGGGGTAAGACCCATCCCGATGCGCTGATCTGGGACATGGTCGCGTTCCTCCAGAAGATGCCGGGTATGACGCCCGCTGCGTATAAGGCAGCCGTCGCCACTGCGCCCGAGGATCATGACGCCATGATGAAAGATGCACACGGCGATGCCGGGGAACGTCACGACTAAAGGGCCGTTGCCCGTTGATCAGGCGCCCACCGGATCATGGATGCTTGACGTCCCCCAGGTTTTCGCGACATGCCGACGACGGCAATGGAATCTGCCTGGCTTTGGCCGAACCGCCCGTTCTGGGCTGATGACTCCTATCTCGCATTATATTGGAGGTAGGCCATGCGGTCGGTCATCATCGTGTTCCTCGGCGCCGGGATCGGTGGGGCGCTACGACATCTGGCAGGCTTGGCGTCGCTGAGGCTGCTTGGCCCCGATTTCCCGTATGGGACGATGTTCGTGAACGTCGTCGGCGCCGCGACGATGGGGTTGCTGGTCGGGCTGTTCGCGTTCCGCGTCTCCGGCGACGGCGATCTGCGGCTTTTCCTGACGACGGGGCTTCTCGGCGGTTTCACGACCTGGTCGACGTTCGCGCTCGATACGGTGACGCTCTGGGATCGAGGCAATCTGGTTCACACGCTGCTTTACACGGTGGGCAGTTTCGTGCTGTCGATCGCCGCACTCGGAACAATGCTTCTGCTCACACGTCGGTTGGCGTAGCGGATCGTTACGGTCGGTCCCCGGAAGGCAAGGAATAAAATGGCCGACAAACCTGATGAGCAGCCCCCGGTCGATCCGGAAGTCGCCGAGATGGAAGAACTCGAGGAGCACGAGCGCCAGAAGCGGCGTGAGGAAGAGAACGACCGGAAGCCTTGAGCGCCCGCCCCAAGCTCGGGGTGACTGGAAGCAGCATTCTCCTCACGCGGTCGCTTTCGACGCAGCGTTCGTAATTCAGCGCGTCATGCCAAGGACGGTGATCAGCGCCAGGCTGATGCCCCCGAGCGCGACCAACGACAGGATCACCGCGGCGGTGACGCGCCCGCCGGCCTTGGCGACGGTGCGCACGTCGACGCCAAGCCCGAGCGCGGCCATCGAGACGACCGTCAACACCGTCGCCGCTTCGCCGATCGGCGCGATCGCGGCATGGGGGACGAGGTCCGCCGAGCGCAGCCCGACCAGCGCCAGGAAGCCGATGATGAACCACGGCACGAGATGGTGGATCGGCGGGCGGCCCGCCTTGGGCCGATCGCCGGCGGTGACGTGCGGTGCCATCTCGTCCGCTTCCTCGCGCAGCTTGGGCGCGACGAGCGACAGGACGAGGCAGACCGGCCCCAGCATCAGCACGCGAACCAGCTTGACCAGCGTGCCCATCTGCACCGCCTGCGCGCCGAGCGGCGCGGCCGCGGCGATCACCTGCGGCACGGCATAGACGGTCAGCCCGGCGAGCGCGCCATAGGCGATCCCACTCAGCCCCATCAGGACGCCGAGCAGCGGCAAGCCGAGCACTACCGCGACGCCGAGCACGGCGGTGAAGGCGATCGACGAGGCGACGTCGTCGCCATCGGCGCCGATCACCGGTGCGACCGCGGCGATCGCCGAATTGCCGCAGATCGAATTGCCGCACGCAACGAGGATCGCCAGCCGCTTGGGCAAGCCGAGCAACCGCCCCAGCGTGAAACTGACCAGGATCGCCGTCGCGACGATCCCGACAATGCCGATCAGCAGGGCCGGCCCGGCGGCGAGGATGGTCGCCGCGCTGACCGACGCGCCGAGCAGCACCACCGCGATCTCGAGCAGCAGCTTGGCGCTGAAATCGATGCCGGGAAACCATCTGGCGGCCGGGGTCCAGGCGGTGCGGATCGCGGTGCCGATCAGGATCGCGAGCACCAGCGCCTCCAGCCACGCGCGGCCGAACAAGGCTTGCTCCACCGACTGCAACGCATAGGCCACCAGCGTCACGCCGACGCACAGCAGCAATCCCGGCACCACGCGCCTGAGAGCCGTCAGCTCTGGACGGGTTTCATCGGGGGTAAGCGCAAGCGAAGCCATCACAATTCCTTTCGGGCATCGACATGGCCGCTACGGCGGCCGCGTTCCAACGGTCGCTGCCTGTCGTTTCGATCGGCTGGCGTGATCGATCAGCGCGTGAGGGCGGCGATCACGCCGCCGACGGTGGCGAGCAGCAGCATCGCGGCCGGCAGGAAGACGATCTGCGCCATCGCCTCGCGGCCGCTGATGACGCCCGTCGAGATGTCGACCGGGCCGGCGAGAAAGTCGGCGAAGCTGCGCTGCCGCTCGCCCGGGGCCGGGCTGTCGGCGAGCAGGATGCCGCCGACGATCAGCCCGAAATACATAATCATCAGCACGGTGATGACGGTGAGCACCAATCCCGCTGCCGTATCGCGCGCGAAGAACAGCCAGAAGCTGGCCAGCATCGCCGCGTAGCAGCCGACCAGCGCCTTGAGCACGCCCGGATGGATGCCGCGCGAGGCGACGCCGGGCGCGATGCGCTCAAGATCGTCATAGGGGCTGGCGCCGGGGACCAGCGTCACACGGGGACGGACGGGCGCGGCAGAAGCGTGTAGGATGTCGTCATGTCGAAGCTGCGTGGCCATGATAGCCTCCTGGCAAGTGGATGCCGCAAAGGAAGGGCGCCTGGGAGCGATCGTTCCAACGGGTTCTCGCGGTCGTTCCGATCCGGATGACCGATCGGTCGCCTGTGCTGCTCGACGTTCCCGAGGCGGCGGCTGCCCGCGCCGCGAGCCTCGACGCCGACCACGTTCGCCCGATCGAGGCGTGGCGGGAGACGCTGCTCGTCGGCGGTCGCCGCGTGCCGCACGTCGATCCGCTCGACGGCGGCGTTAATGCGCGCCTGTTGCTGCTGCTCGAAACGCCGGGGCCGGGCCGCGCGCCGGTCCGCTTCGTCTCGCGCGACAATCCGACCGGCACCGCGCGCAACCTGCGCCGCTTTCTCGACGACGCCAATATCGCGCGCGCCGACATGCTGCTGTGGAACACCGTGCCGTGGATCGTGCATGCCCCCGGTGCCCGCAACCGTGCGCTCCGTCGTGGCGAGATCGCCGAGGGGCTGTCGCTATTGCCGCCGCTGCTCGATCTGCTGCCGCATCTGGAAATCGTCGTGCTCGCGGGGCGCATCGCCGCCGAAGCCGCCCCGATCATTCAGGCGGATCGTCCTCAAGTCGCGGCGCTGACGATGCCGCATCCCAGTCCGACCTATGTCTGCACCGATCCGGCGATTGTCAGACGGATCGGCGAAGCGCTTCGGAAGGCGGGCGAGGGCCTGCGCGGTCGCGACGTATCGTGAGACGACCTTAGACGGGGAGCGTCCGTCGATCGCACACGCAACGGAGCCGGCGACCGCGATCAATCTTCCTTCATGATCGGAACGATGAGGACGATCCATTTTTCTTGATGGAACGCGCAACCCATAATCAGCGGCGACAAGGAGACAGACCATGAATAAGTCAATCGTCGCTGCCGCGCTCATCGCATCCGCCCTCGGAACGCCGGCCGTCGCCACGACGTCCAAGGACGCGGCACCGTTCAGGATACGGCATATCGAGGCGACCATGCCCCAGGATCCGTATCTGTCGCCCCTCGATTCGGTCACCGAGCCGCATTACAGCCCGGCGGCCGATCTCGCGCCGGCGGCCCAGGTGATCGACAGCGCCATACCTGCTGGCACGCCACTCGACAGCGCGGTGGAAATGCTCCGCGCCGCCGGCGCTCATTGTCCGCAGCACGAGGGCGAGGCGGTGGACAGCTGCACCTATTTCGACATTCAGGCGACCGGCGAGCATATCGATTCCGTTCATTGGAAGATCAATCTTCTCGCAACAGACGGGAAGCTCAATCGTGCCGAATTGCACCGGTGGTGGACCCGTCAAGAAGGCGATTGAGCGATACCCGATTGCTGAGCCCGCGCATCGATTATGATCGGCGCTTCCTCATCGCACGCGCATCGCGTTTGCCGTCACCAACAGCGAGCTCGCCAGCATCGCCGCCGCTGCGATCAGCGGGGTCATCAGCCCCATCGCCGCGAGCGGCAGGGCGACGAGATTGTAGAGCAGCGCCAGCGCGAAATTGTGGCGGATGATCGTCGCGGTGCGGCGCGCGAGCGTCCAGGCCGCGATCATCGTGCCGACCCCGCCTTCCTCGAACACCAGCCCGGCAGTCGCGGTGGCGGCGGCATGCGCGCGCGCGACGGTGATGCCGCAATCGGCCGCTGCGAGCGCCGGCGCGTCGTTGACGCCGTCGCCGACGACGATCACGGGCCGCGCCGCGCCGGCGACCAGCCGCGCCTTCTCGGCCGGCGTGCAGCCGGCGTGGACGTCGGCGGGCGCAATGCCGGTCGCCCCGGCGACGCTCAACGCAGGGCCTTCACCGTCACCGGTCGCGAGCATCACCGCGACGCCTGCCCGGCGGAGACGGGCAACGGTTCGTGCCGCATCGGGATCGGTCATGTCGGCGAGCGCGATGCGTCCCGCCGGCGCATCATCGATCGA
>JAYRJH010000241.1:0-4794 GCA_041906415.1 Sphingomonas sp.
GCGGAGGCGATCGATCGCGCGCGGCTGTTCGTGCGGATCGCCCTGCGGGAAGCGCCCGGCCTCGGCGCGGGCCACGGGCCGATGGGGCATCATCGGGTGCGGCTGGACGTCGATGCCGGCGGCGTTACCCCCAACCAGATCACGCTGCCGGCGAAGGATCATGCGGCGAGCTTCGCTTTCTATCGCGCTCTGGGGCTGACGCCGATCGTCGACAGCGACGGCCGTTACGCGCGGTTCGAGAGCGCGGGTGGCGTCACCGTGTCGATCGAGGCGGCGGGGGAGATCGGCGGGCGGGCGCTGCTGTTCCTCGAGGTGCCCGATCTGGACGCCGCCGTTTCCGCCGCGCGCGCGGCCGGCATCGAGGTGGGCGATCCGGCCGACCGGCCATGGGGCTGGCGCGAGGCGCGGCTCGCCGATCCCGCCGGCAATGCGCTTTGCCTTTATACCGCTGGCGAAAACCGGCGTTTCCCGCCATGGCGCCTGTCATGCCCGGATTGAAGCATGAGCGCGGCCTGCCCCTGCCCGTGGCGGGCGTGGACGAAGCGGGGCGCGGGCCGCTCGCGGGGCCGGTGGTCGCCGCCGCCGTGGTGCTGCCGGCAAGGGGCGTGCCGCGCGGGATCGACGATTCGAAGAAGCTCACCCCCGCTGCCCGCGCCACGCTTTGCGCGCGGATCGTGGATTGCGCGGTCGTCGGCGTCGGCGTGGTCGAGGCGGAGGAGATCGACACGCTCAACATCCACTGGGCGACGATGAAGGCGATGACGCTGGCGGTGGACGCGGTGGCGGCGCGGCTCGGCAGCGCGCCCGGCCATGTGCTGGTGGACGGAAACCGCCTGCCGCGCTGGACCTATGTCGCGAGCGCTCTGGTCGGCGGCGACGGGTTGTCGCTGTCGATCGCGGCCGCCTCGATCGTCGCCAAGCACCGGCGCGATTCGATCATGGCCGAGCATCACGCGAACTGGCCGCATTACGGATGGTCGACCAACCAGGGCTACAGCACCGCCGCGCATCTGCGGGCATTGCGCGAACATGGCCCGACCCCGCTCCACCGCCGCAGTTTCCGGCCGGTGGCGGAGGCTTTGCTGGCGCTGGCTTAATCCAGTTTCGCGCCGTCGAGCGCGCGTTCGGCGCGTTCGCGGTCGAGGCGCTCGGCGCTTTTCTCTGCTTTGGTCCGGCCGAAGGCGGCGCGGTTGGCGGCGGCGGTCGCGGCCTCCGTGGCGCGGCGTTTCGCCTTGCGCGCCTGCCGGAGGTTGACGACCTCGCCCATCAGCCGCGCACGTCCTTGGCGATCGCGTCGAGCAGGCCGTTGACGAATCCCGCTTCCCGCCGGTCATAGAAGGCATGGGCGACGTCGACATATTCGCTGATCGCCGTGCCCACCGCCACGTCGTTACGCGCGAGCAGTTCATAGGCGCCGCAGCGCAGGATCGCCTTCATCGGCTTGTCGAGCCGCGCGAGCGTCCAGCCCTGAAGACGCGGCTCGATCAGCGCGTCGATCTCGGCCGCGCGGGCGGTCGCGCCTTGCACGATATCGTCGAAGAACAACTCGTCGGCTTCCGCATATTCCGCGCCCTCGATCGTCGCGCCCAGCCGGTGCTGGTGGAATTCGTGGAGTAGAGCGGGGACGGGCGTCTTCTCCATCTCATGCTGATAGAGCGCCTGGACGGCGGCGAGGCGCGCGGCGGCGCGGGCCTTCGAACGTGCTGCGGTGCGGGACATGGGATCGGCCTTTAGAACGCCCGTCAGCGTTTGGCGAGCCGCAGCGCCACCGATGCGGCGTGAGCGGGCAGCCCCTCCGCTTCGGCCAGCGCCACCGTGGCGGGGCCGAGCTTGCCGAGAGAAGCCGCGTCGAGCTGTAGGAAGCTGGTGCGCTTCATGAAGTCGGTGACGCCCAGCCCGCTGGCGAATCGCGCGCGCCGCCCCGTGGGGAGGACGTGGTTCGGGCCGGCGACATAGTCCCCGATCGCCTCCGGCGTATGGCGGCCGAGGAAGGCGGAGCCGGCGTGGCGCAGCTTGTCGAACAGCGCGACCGGATCGTCGGTCGCGATCTCGACATGCTCGGGGGCGAGCGCGTCGGTGAGCGGGCAGGCGTCGGCGAGCGCGGCGACGAGGATGATCGCCCCATTGACTTCCCACGCGATCCGCGCCGTCTCGCCGGTCGGCAGCGTGGCGAGCTGGCGCTCCACCGCTTCCGCCACGCGATCGGCGAAGTCCGCGTCGTCGGTGAACAGGATCGACTGGGTGGTCACGTCATGCTCGGCCTGGCTGAGCAGGTCGGCGGCGATCCAGTCCGGGTCGTTGGCGCCGTCGGCGATGACGACGATCTCGCTCGGACCCGCGACCATGTCGATGCCGACCACGCCATAGACCTGCCGCTTCGCCTCCGCGACCCAGGCATTGCCCGGCCCGGTGACGACATCGACGCGCGCGATCCTCTCCGTCCCCCACGCCAGCGCGGCGATCGCCTGCGCGCCGCCGACGCGCCACACCTCGTCCGCGCCCGCCAGATGCGCCGCCGCCAGCACCAGAGGATTGGCCTCGCCGCCCGGCGTCGGCGTCACCACCACCAGCCGCCCGACGCCCGCCACCTTCGCGGGGATCGCGTTCATCAGCAGGGTGGAAGGATAGGCCGCGCGCCCGCCGGGGACATAGACGCCCGCCGCGTCCACCGCCCGCCACCGCGCGCCGAGCCGTACGCCGGCTGCGTCGGTGAAGGCGAGATCGTCGGGCCGCTGCTTCTCATGATAGGCGCGGATACGCGAGGCGGCGAGTTCCAGGGCCTTGCGCAAATCGGGTGCGAGGCCCGCGAAGGCGGCGGCGCAATCCTCCGCCGCGATGCGCCAGCCGGTCGCATCCGGATCGTGGCGGTCCAGCTTCTGCGTATACGCGCGCACCGCGCGCAGGATCGCCGATACGTCGCGCGTCACATCCGCATCCGATTCGCGCCGCGCATCGACCAGCGCCGCGAAGTCCTTCGCGAAGCCGGGCGCGGACGCGTCGAGCCGGATCATGCCTCCACCGCCCGTCGGAACGCTTCGACCAGCGGCACCACGCCCGCGCGTGTCTTCATCGCGGCGCGGTTGACGACGAGGCGGGAGGATACGTCCATGATCCGCTCCACCTCGACCAGCCCGTTTTCCTTCAGCGTGCGGCCGGAGGATACGAGGTCCACGATGCGCGGGGCGAGGCCGAGCGTGGGGGCAAGCTCCATCGCGCCGTTGAGCTTGATGCATTCCGCCTGCACGCCACGCCGCGCGAAATGCTCGGCGGTGACGTGCGGATATTTGGTCGCGACGCGCACATGGCTCCAGCCGCGCGGATCGTCGCGCTCCGCCAGTTCCACCGGCTCGGCGACCGACAGGCGGCAATGGCCGATGGCGAGATCGACCGGTGCGTAAAGCTCCGAATAAGCGAATTCGGCCAGCACGTCCGATCCCACGATCCCCAATTGCGCCGCCCCGTGCGCAACGAAGGTCGCCACGTCGAAGGCGCGGACGCGGATCAGCTCGATCCCGGGCGTTTCGGTGCGGAAGCGCAGTGCGCGGCTGTCCTCGTCGCTGAAGGCGGCCTCGGGGACGATGCCGGCGCGCGCAAGCAGGGGCAGCGCCTCGCTCAGGATGCGGCCCTTGGGGACGGCGATGACGATCGGTGCGCTCACGGGCGCGGCCTTTACGCGGGGGCGCGGAGAGGCGCAATAAGCGTGCGAGCGCGGCGCAAGGAGACGAATCCCATGGCGACTGAAGCAGAAGTGCGCGAGGGCTTCCGGATTCAGGAATTCTACTGCCGGCACATGGACGCGCCGATGTACGCGCGGCTCGCCGCCGCCGTCGCCGACGGATTGACGCGCGAAAGCCGCACGGGGGCGAAGGTGCTCGACTGGCCGGGCGAGCCGACCCGCGACGCCCTTCCGCTGCGTCTGTTCGGTGGGCTTCATGCCCTGGTCCGCAAGGGCGCGGATGCAGGGCTGGCGGCGGTGTTCGCCGGTCGGATCACCGACGCCGGCCAGATCGCGGCCGCGCTCAACGCTGCGTTGATGGCGCACGACGATACGATGCTCCCGTGGCTCGACGGCCCGCCACAGACCAACGAGCCGGGGCGGTCCGGCGCTTTGATGCTCGGCCTGATGGAGGTCGCGCGGCGGCATGGGCCGAAGATCGAGCTGCTGGAGATCGGATCGAGCGCGGGCCTCAACCTGCTGATCGACCGTTATGCCTTCGATCTCGGCGGCGTGCGTTTCGGACCGGTCGGCTCGCCGGTGACGATTCGTCCCGAATGGCGCGGCGAGCCGCCCGCGCCGGTGGACGTGGAGATCGTCTCGGTGCGCGGCTGCGACGTCCAGCCGCTCGATGCGACCGATCCGGCGGTGGAGGAGCGCCTGCTCTCCTATGTCTGGCCGGAGACGCCCGCGCGGGGCGAGCGGCTTCGTCGGGCGATCGCGATGCAGCGCGAGCGCGGCGTCGATCTGGTGCGCGCGGACGCCGCCGACTGGCTCGAGGCGCGGCTGGCCGAGCCGCAGGCGAAGGGCGTCACGCGGGTGCTGATGCATTCGGTCGTGTGGCAATATCTGCCGGAGGAAGTGGCGAATCGCATCCGCGCGGCGATGGCGGCTGCGGGCGCGCGGGCGACGGCGGAGCGTCCGATCGGCTGGGTGATGATGGAGCCGAATCGCGCCTTCGCGCAGCAGGTCGTCCGCGTCAGGAGCTGGCCGGGGCATGATGCGTGGGAGGTGCTCGCCACCGCGCATGCGCACGGCACATGGGTGAAGAACGGCATCTTCGAGGAGGATCGCCGCCC
>JAYRJH010000242.1:0-4788 GCA_041906415.1 Sphingomonas sp.
CGCCTCCGGCTCGGCCTGCGCGTTTTCCTGCTCGCAGACGCGCGCGAAATGCCTGGCCAGCATTTCCGCCGGGATGCGGCGCAGGTCGAAGCGCTGGCAGCGGGAGAGCACCGTCACCGGCACCTTGTTCACCTCCGTGGTGGCGAACAGGAACTTCACATGCGCCGGCGGCTCCTCCAGCGTCTTGAGCAGGCCGTTGAACGCCGCTTTCGACAGCATGTGCACTTCGTCGATGATGTAGATCTTGTAGCGCGCGGAAACGGCGGCGTAGCGCGAGGCCTCGATGATCTCGCGGATATCGTCGATGCCGGTGTGGCTGGCGGCGTCCATCTCGATCACGTCGATATGGCGGCCCTCCGCGATGGCGCGACAAGGCTCGCATTGCCCGCACGGGTCGATCGTCGGGCCGCCCTGCCCGTCCGGGCCGATGCAGTTCAGCGCCTTGGCGATAAGGCGCGCGGTGGAGGTCTTGCCCACCCCGCGCACGCCGGTGAGCAGGAAGGCATGGGCGATACGCTCGCGCCGGATCGCATTCTCCAGCGTGCGCACCATCGCCTCCTGCCCGATCAGCGCGGAGAAGGTCTGCGGCCGATATTTGCGCGCCAGCACGCGATAGGCGTCGCCGCGCTGCGGCTGGGGCGGCTCGTCGAGACCGAGAGAGGCGGGGAGATCGTTCACATCAGGGTAGATAGGGGGTGCCGAGGGATTCGTCAGCTATATTCCATGCCCCCTTCGCGGGGCGGCGGATGCGGGACGGCACGGGGGGCGCTACGGCCCCGTAGCGCCGCCGGCCGGGCGCGCCGCCGATAGCTTTGCCATCGCTTGCGCAGCGCGCGGTGGGAGCCGGAACGACCCGTGGCGAAATCGTTGTGGCTGCTTCCGTCAGGATCTGACCAGGTTGGCGACGACCACGTCCGCCCGACTCCCGCGCGCCATATGGCGAAGCGCGGCCGTCTGTTCAACCCGTCTTACCAGACCCGCGCGCGATAACACACGCGGTGCGGACGATAGCGGCCCCGCCATTCGCACACCGTCCGCCAACGCGGACCGCGATTCCAGCCGCGCCCGCGGTCCCAGCCCCGGTGATAGACCCGGCCTTTGTGCCAGCCGCGATCATATTTGCCGTAGCCGCCGCGATAATAACCGTCATAGGCCTGCGCCGTGCCCGGCACCGCCGCGCTTGCCGCGATCACGCCGGCCAGCGCCAGAATCATGCGTTTCATGTGATACCTCCTTCACATGCGGCGCACGTTAGGTCAGCGCCCCTGCATGTTCCGTGAACCCGTCGGTAATCTTACAGTCAGGCCGTCCAGCGCTTCCGTCAGCACGATCTGGCACGACAGGCGGCTGGTGCGCGTGGCGGCGTAGGCGAGGTCCAGCATATCCTCCTCATCCTCGCACGCGGGGGTTAGGCGATCGAAATCCCCCGCCTCGACAATCACATGGCAGGTGGCGCAGGCCATTTGCCCCTCGCACGTGCCCTCCAGCGGCTGCCCCTCGCGCTGGCCCACTTCGAGCAGGCTTTCGCCCGGCGCGGCATCGGCCTCGCGCACCGATCCGTCGGCGGCGATGAAGCGCACCCTCATGCGGCCAGCCTCTGCGCGTCGGCAGCGGCGATGATGCGGGCCAGTGCGTCCTTCAGCTCATCCTCCTTCGTATAGCGGCCGAAGCCCAGACGGATCGAGCTGCGCGCTTCAGCCTCGCCCAGCCCGATCGCGCGGAGCACGTGGCTCGCCCGCCCCGATCCGCTGGCGCAGGCCGAGCCGGCGGAAAAGGCGATATCGCGACAGTCGGACATCAGCCGCGCCACGTCCAGCCCCTCGCGCCGCACGTTGATGTTGCCGCGATAGCGCTGCCCGGCCGATCCGTTGATCGTCCACCCCGCCAGCCGCTCCACCGCCAGCGACCAGAGCCGCTCGACATGCGCCGCATCCTGTTCGCCGCGCTCCGCCATCAGCCGCGCCGCCACGCCGAAACCGACGCACAGCGCCGGACTGAGCGTGCCCGATCGCCCGCCCTCCTGGTCGCCGCCGTGGAGCAAGGGCGCGGGCGTCACGCCATCGCGAATCCACAGCGCGCCCACGCCCTTCGGTCCATGGATCTTGTGCGCGGAAAGCGCGATCATGTCGCAGCCTTCGGGGATCGCGATCCGCCCGAAGCCCTGCACCGCGTCGCAGAGCATCAGCGCACCCATTTCGCGCGCGCGGGCGGCAATGTCCGCGACGGGCTGGATCACCCCGATCTCGTTGTTGACCAGCATCGCCGCGACGAGCGCCGCATCGGGAATGGTGGCCACGTCCACCAGCCCCTCGCGGTTCACCGGCAGCACCCGCGCATCCCCCCTCGCCCGCGCGGTATCGAGCACGGCGGCGTGCTCGGTCGCGATCGTCGCCATCGGGCCGGGGATGCCCTTGATCGCCCAGTTGAGCGCCTCGGTCGCGCCGGAGGTGAACACCACCCGGCCCCCTTTCGGCAGCAAGGCAGCGACCCGCGCCCGCGCCACCTCGATCGCGGCCTTCGCCTTGCGGCCGGCGGAATGGGCGGAATGGGGGTTCGCGAAATCCTCGCGCAGCCACGGCGCCATCGCCTCGAACGCTTCGGGCGCGAGCGGCGTGGTCGCCTGGTAATCGAGGTAGATCATGCCGCCAGCCTGCGCGCGGCGCGCGCCACGTCGCGCCAGGCGGCGATGAAGCGCTCCACGTCCGCCACGTCCGTCGCCCGCCCGAAGCTGACGCGCACCACCTCGCGCGTCTCCTCCTCGCTCCAGCCCATCGCGCGAAGCACATGGCTCGGCTTCATGCTGCCGCTGGAGCAGGCGCTGCCCGCCGAAACCGCGATGCCGGCGATATCGAAACGGATCAGTTGCGCCGTCGCCGCCATGCCCGGCAGGCGATAGCCGCCGATCGCGGGATGGCGCGGCGCGCCCTCCGCCACGACGATTCCGCCCGAGCGGCGGATCGCGTCGTCGAGCCGTTCGCGCAGCGCCCTATGATCCGGCTCCGGCTCGGCGAGGGCTGCGGCATAGCCAAGAGCAGCCGGCAGATTCTCGGTGCCCGGCCTATAGCCCCGCTCCTGCCCGCCCGTGGGCCTGAGAGTCGCGAGATCACGCACCAGCAGCGCCCCGATCCCCGGCGGCCCGCCGCGCTTGTGGGCGGAAAGCGCGACGAAATCGGCATGGCCGGCCAGTTCCACGCTCGCGGGCATCTGCGCGGCGTCGACCAGCAACAGCCCCCCGTGCGCATGGACGATCTCCGCCGCCGCCGCGATCGGCTGGCGCACGCCCGTCTCGCTGTTGCACCATTGCAGGCAGACCAGGGCACCTTCCGCCGTCCGCGCCAGCGCGTCCAGGTCGATCACGCCGTCCCGATCGACCGGCAGCATCTCCGCGTCCTCGCCGGCCGCGCGGATCGCGGCGTCATGCTCCACGGCGGAGATGACGCGCCGCGCCGCCAACGACCGGCCGAGCGCGATGCCCAGCGATTCGCTCGCCCCGCTGGTCAGCAGCGTCTCGCCCTTCCAGCCATAAGCGGCGGCGATCACGGCGCGCGCCTCCTCCAGCGCGGCGCGGGCCGCGCGGCCTTCGGAATGGGGGGAAGAGGGGTTCGCCCACAGCGCCTGCCCCCGCGCGACGGCGGCGATCGCGGCCGCCGTCATCGGCGTGGTGGCGGCATGATCGAGGTAAAGGCGGGGCGGGACTAGAGGTTCAGGCAAAACTCGTTCCAAATCCGGTGGCGCATCCTATATAGCGCGCATTGCCCGGCGCCACACCCGCGCCCAAACAAACGAGTGACGATGCCAGAAGTGATCTTCCCCGGCCCCGAGGGCCGCCTCGAGGGACGTTTCGCCCCCGCCCCCAAGCCGCGCGCGCCCGTCGCGATGATCCTGCACCCGCATCCCAATGCGGGCGGCACGATGAACAACCATATCGTGCAGGCGCTCTACAAGACGTTCCAGCGCCGCGGCTTCGCCACCCTGCGCTTCAACTTCCGCGGCGTCGGCAAGAGCCAGGGGACGTTCGACAACGGCATCGGCGAGCTTTCCGACGCGGCGAGCGCGCTCGACTGGGTGCAGAGCTTCCACCCGGAGGCATCGACCACCTGGATCGCGGGCTTCTCCTTCGGGGCATGGATCGGGATGCAGCTCCTGATGCGGCGACCGGAAATTCGTGGCTTCATCTCGATCGCGCCGCCGGCGAACCTCTACGACTTCACCTTCCTCGCTCCCTGCCCCTCCTCGGGCATCATCATCCAGGGCGAGCAGGATGAGGTGGCGACGCCCGGCGCTACGCAGAAGCTGGTCGACAAGCTCAGGACGCAGAAGCACATCACGATCCACCATGATGTGATCCCGCGCGCCAACCATTTCTTCGAGCATGAGATGGACGACCTGATGAAGTCGGTCGACAATTATCTCGACATGCGTCTCGCCCCGGATTCGCCAATCCGCTGACCTTACGAGCCTCTCCCCGCCGGGAGAGGCTTTTTATCGCGCGGCGGGCAAAGTCCAGATCAGCACATTCGCCACCAGCACAGCGGCCATCACCAGCAACAGCGCCGCGCGCTTCCGGTCGCGGCCCTTGCTGATGAGGTAGATGCCGCCGATCAGGCAGGCGAACGCTCCGATCATTCCGATTGCCGGCGCTGCCTGACCGATAGTGGTCAGCACATCGTTCACACGCGCCCCATCGCGAGGAACTTCGCGCGGCGATCCTTCCGCAACGCATCCGCCGACATGCCGGAAAGCTCGCCCAGCGAACGCTCCAGCGCATCACCGAGCGAAGCGATCGCC
>JAYRJH010000243.1:0-4781 GCA_041906415.1 Sphingomonas sp.
GGCGCAGATGCAGTTCGACATGTATCACCATTACACGGTCGACGAGCATACGATCCGCGCGATCGGCCTGCTGAGCCGGATCGAGCGCGGGGAGTTCACCGACGAGCACCCGATCTCCACCGCGATCTTCCGCCAGATCGTGTCGCGCCGCGCGCTTTACGTCACGGTGCTGCTCCATGATATCGCCAAGGGGCGCGGCGGCGACCATTCGGTGCTCGGCGCCCAGGTGGCGGAGCGGCTGTGCCCGCGATTCGGCCTCTCGCCCGCCGAGACGGAAACGGTGGCGTGGCTGGTGCGCCATCACCTGCTGATGTCCGCCACCGCCTTCAAGCGCGACCTCGCCGATTTCAAGACGATCCTCGACTTCGCCGCCGCCGTGCAGTCGCCGGAGCGATTGCGGATGCTGCTGGCGCTCACCGTGGTCGACATCCGCGCCGTGGGGCCGGGAACATGGAACGGGTGGAAGCGCCAGTTGCTGACCGACCTGTTCGAGGCGGCGGAGGAGGTGCTACGGCTGGGCCACAAGCAGCGCGGGCGCGCCGAGCGGATCGCGGAGAAGCAGGCCAACCTCGCCGCGGCGCTGGGCTGGGATGATGCGACGCTGGCGCGCTTCGTCCGCCAGATGCCGGAGCCATACTGGATCGCGGAGCCGGAGGACGTGCTGGCGCACAATGCGCGTTTCGTCACACAGGCGGGGGAAGCACAGCTCGCGATCGACGCGCAGGTCTATCCCGATCGCGGCGCGACCCTGGTGACGGTCTATGCCGCCGACCATCCCGGCATCTTCTACCGCATCGCGGGCGCGATCCATCTGGCGGGCGGCAACATCATCGACGCGCGGATCCACACCACGCGCACCGGCATGGCGCTGGACAATTTCCTGGTGCAGGACCCGTTCGGCCGTCCGTTCGACCAGACGGGCCAGCTCAACCGTCTGCGCACCGCGATCGAGGATGCGCTCGCCAATCGCGGCAAGATGATCGACCGGCTGAAGGCCAAGCCGGCGCCCCGCGTCCGCTCGGATGCCTTCCCGATCGCGCCCAACGTGCTGGTGGACAATCACGCCTCCAATCGCTTCACCGTGGTGGAGGTGAACGCGCGTGACCGGCCCGCCCTGCTGAGCCAGCTCGCCTACGGCCTGTTCCAGTCGAAGGTGACGATCCACTCCGCCCATGTCGCCACCTATGGCGAGCGCGCGGTGGACACTTTCTACCTGACCGACCTGACCGGCGACAAGATCGCCCAGCCCGCAAGGGTGAAGGCGCTGGAGAAGCGCCTGCTCGATGCGGCGGCGGGCGTGGTCTAGGCATCCGGCTCCGCCATGCTCCATTCCTATCTGGTCGCGCTCGGCTCGAACCGTCGCGGCCGCCATGGCGACCCCCGCGCGGAAGTTCGCGCGGCATTGGAGGCGATCGGCGCGCGGCGCGCTTCGCCGATCTTCGCCTCCGCCCCGCTCGGCCCGTCGAATCGCGCTTATGCCAATGCCGTGGCGCTGATCGAGGATGTGGCCGATGCACCGCCGGCCCTGCTCGCCCGGCTCAAGCGAATCGAGCGCGATTTCGGACGGCGGCGCGGAAGGCGCTGGGGCGCGCGGGTGATCGATCTGGACATCATCGGCTGGTCCGGCGGCGCCTGGGCCTCGCCCGGCCTCGTCATCCCGCATGTTTCCATGCGCGAGCGCGATTTCGTGCTGCGCCCGCTGGCCGCTCTCATGCCCTGCTGGCGCGATCCGGTTACGGGACTTTCCGCGCGACAGCTTCACGCACGGTTGACCAGAAGCCGCGCGCTCCCTAACCGGGCGCTCGCTGGTGCGGGTCCGTAGCTCAGTTGGTAGAGCAAGCGACTTTTAATCGAGAGGTCCCGGGTTCGAGTCCCGGCGGACCCACCAGCGCTTTCCCCAATGCGCCCGGTCCTCCCGTCATTGCGGCCCGGATTTCGGCTTCGACAGGTCATGGCGAAAAGAAAGCGCTATCTCACCGCGACCATGGCCGACGGCTATGTGAAGACGATCGGCCCCACATCGGCGCCGTTCACGCATTATTGGCGCATCGTCGCCCATCTGGACGGCGGGCGGACGGAGGTGTTCTGGGGTCATGCCAAGTCGCTCAGGGAGGCGACCGGCAAGAGGACCGCAAGCGCGGACGCGGCGCGCCAGCGCGGATGGAGCAGCTTCGACTTCGAGGTGGTGGAACTGGTCGAATCGATCGATCCGGCGAGAAGCGGTTAGACATCAGTCGCGATCGCGGCACGCCGGGCAACAGCCGGCCAGTTCCAGAGCCACCTTCGCTATGTCGAACCCGGTTTTCTCCGCGCTGACGATCAGCATATCGTAAAGTTCCGGAATCGAATGCCCTCTGGTCTCGCCGCATTTCAGGCAGACCAGGCGCACATGCTTCTCGCGTTCCCCGATCCGGTAAGCGGACAGCATCTCCACCTTCTCGATCAGGCCCTTGAGGCACAGCCGGTCGAGCGCCCGATACATGGAGGGGATGACGACGTGATGCCCCTGATCGCGCAACCGCTCCGTGAGGGAATAGGCGCTCAGCGGGACATTGGACGCGTCGAGCGCGGACAAGACGAGTTCTTCGAGCTGCCCGCCCGGAAGCGGGGCGGAGCGCGCCCGCACGGGCCTCGCCGGCGCGCGCGCCTTGTGCCGGGGCATGTTCATGCAAAAGCCTCCTTCCCCCGCGGAAAGGAATGCGCCGTTCCCCACCGGGAGAACGGCGCATCTCGCCTCAGAAGGTCGCGACCTTCACGACAAAGCGCACATTGCGGCCCGGCATGACCACAAGATCCTTGTTGAACGCCGTGGCATAGCGCTGAACGTCGTCGGACAGGTTCTGGCCCACCACCGCGAATTCGATCCCAGGATAGGCCTTGAACGGCCGCACCGCGATTTGCGCGTTCAGTTCGTTGTAACTCCCGGTCGGCGTATCGAACACGCCATAATCGTTCTGGCGGCCGTAATGGATCAGCGACATGCCCGCGTCGAGCGTGGGGCTTTTCCATTTGACGCCGCCGCCGATCCGGTAAGGCGCGATCCGGGGCACGTTGTTGCCGTCATCCAGCGTCGCGCGCGTATAGTCGCCCATCACGCGCGCCGTGAAAACCCCGTCGCCCTGCCTGATGAGATCGTAGCTGGCCTCGGCCTCCACCCCGCGGAAATGCGCGTTCTGCTGGCGATAGAACACCTCGCGCAGTTCCTCGCTGTCGTCGGCGACGCACTCGCCGTCATCGTCACAGGTGCGCCCGGTCAGGTCGCCGTAGATATAGTTCCTGAACCAGGTGCTGTAGAGGCTGCCGTCGAACCGGAACGGGCCGCGATGGACGCGCAGGCTCAGCTCCAGCGAATTGGCGCGCTCGATCTTGAGGTTGGGATCGCCCGTCTCATAGGTCTGCGGGCCATCATGGCCGCCGCGCGCGAACAATTCGGTGAGCGCGGGCGCGCGCCCCGTGCTGGAAGCGGTCAGCCCGAGCTTCACGCCCTGCGTGGCGGTGAGGAGCAGGCCAAGCGCGCCGCTGACCGGCGTATAGCTGTGGCTGGTGTAGACGCCGGATGCCGGCGTGCCGGTGACGTGGACGTTCTCCACCCGGCCGCTGGCTTCGAGGTGAAGCGGATCGGCCAGCGTGAATTCGGTGAACAGATAGCCCGCGAAATTCTCCGACGTCGCCGGAGCGAGATAGGAGCTGTCCTCCCCGATCGCGGAGAAATCGCGATGCTGATATTCGAAGCCGATCGCGGAATTGGTGAGCGCGCCGAAGCTGTTCAGCAGCAGCTCGGTGCGCAGGTTGTATTCCTTGTTCTTGAAGGTCGTGTTGACCGAGCCGTCAGGATTTTTCTCCTGGTGCTGATAGTCCGAATAGCTGCCGTCGATATTGAATGACTTCAGCACGCCGCCCAGCTCGATCACGTCGCGCGTGAGCACCTTGGTCTGGTGCATGTCGATATAGGTGGTGTCGCTCGGGATGCCGTATTGCGTGTCGTAATGCGTCACCGCGACGCCGATGTGGCTGCCGCTGTCCTTGAGGAAATAGGAGCCACCGATCGAGCCGCCCCAGCCGTGGACGAAGGAGTTCGCCTGCGTGCCCAGCGGCGTGTCGTAATCGCCGGTGTGGCGATAGAAGCCGTCCGCATGCAGCGCGAGGTCGCCGGCGCGCGCGTCCACAAGCCCGGAAACCTCCGCCGCGTCATTGACCGTGCCGTAGCTTCCGGTCAGTTCGCCGCCGAGCGATCGGGTCGGCAGGCTCATCGGCACGCGATCGTTGAGCACGTTGATGACGCCGCCGATCGCCTGGCTGCCGTAGCGCAGGGTCGCCGCGCCACGCACCACCTCGATGCTGCGCGCGGAGAGCGGATCGATCGGCGTGCCGTGGTCCGGCCCGATATCCGACACGTCCGAGATGCTGGTGCCGTCCTCGAGGATGCGGACGCGATTGGCATCCATCCCCCGAATGATCGGCCTGCTCGCGCCGCCGGCGAAGCCGGAGGCCGAAACGCCCGGCACGTTCTGCAAGGCATCGGCGATGCTGGCGCCGCCCGCCTCGCGGATCTGCTCCGCATCCACCTTGGCCGGGATCGAGGGGGTTTCGTCCTCGGTATGGCCGAAAGGCGTCGCGGTCACGATGATATCCCGCGTGGAGTTGGGCGCCGCGCTGTCGGCATCGCTTTCGGCATAAGCCGCCACGGGCGTCAGCGTCAGCGCGGCCGCGCTCGCAAGAAGAAAGGTTCGCATTGGGGAAACTCCCTGAAATCGGATTTCGTACGCGCGCGGCTATCCGTG
>JAYRJH010000244.1:0-4765 GCA_041906415.1 Sphingomonas sp.
TTATTGAAGACGGGCGCGAGCCATCGCCCCGACATCGATCACCGCATCGATCGTCGCGTCCTCCACATCGACCTGACCGTCGAGCATGAGCATCGCCAGCCCGTGCGCCAGCGCCCATGAGCGCAGCGCGAAGACGCGCGCGTCCGTGCCAGGCGGAGCAAGCGCCGCGGCGGCGGACTTGAGCATCGTCATCGCTTCATCGCCATGGTCGTGCTCGCCCGGCGGCGCGGGATGCGCGAAGACCAGCCGGAACAGCCCCGGATTGTCGCGCGCGAAACGGACATAGGCAGCACCCGTCGCGCTGAATCCGGCCGCGCCGCCGCCCGCGCGCCCGGATGCGGCGCGCTGCGCCTCCGCCAGCTTCGCCAGCGCCTCCTGGGCCAGCGCCCCCATCAGCGCCGCCTTGTCGGGGAAATGGCGATAGACCGCCGTGGCGCTCACCCCCACGCGACGCGCCAGCTCGCGCAGCGACAGGTCGTCCGCTCCCTGCTCCTCGATCAGCAGCAGCCCTTCGGCGACCAGCGCCGCGCGGAGATCGCCATGATGATAGGCCTTGCTCATCCCCCGGCGATAGCCCGCCCCGCGACCTCTCGGCAAGAGCGATGTTGACAACGCTCACATAGCAACTATGTTAACGCCATACACATGAGGAGAATCACCATGGCCAGCACAATCGAGAGCGCGATCCGTTCGGTCGTGACCAAAAGCGTGGAGACGCTCGCCGATTTCAACCGCAAGCGCCTGCCGAAGACCGATCATCCCTTCCTCACCGGCATCCACAAGCCGATGACCGGCGAGATGACGCTGGTGGACCTGCCCGTAACCGGCGCGATCCCCGATGCGCTCGATGGCCGCTATCTGCGCATCGGGCCGAATCCGGTGTCGCCCGATCCGGCCGGCTATCACTGGTTCGTCGGCGACGGCATGGTCCACGGCATCGCGCTCAAGGACGGCAAGGCGCTCTGGTATCGCAATCGCTGGATCAGATCGAACGCCGTGGCGGAGGCGCTGGGCGAGGCCCCTGCCCCCGGCCCGCGCAACGGCGGCTTCGATACGGTGAACACCAACGTGCTCGACATCGCCGGCCGCACATGGGCGCTGGTCGAGGCCGGCAGCTATCCGGTCGAGCTCAACGAGACGCTGGAGGAACAGACATACAACCCCTTCGACGGTACGCTGGAAGGCTCGTTCACCGCCCACCCCCATCTCGATCCGCTGACCGGCGAGAACCATGCCATCGCCTATGAGGCGACCCGGCCAGACACGATCCACCACGTCGTGATCTCGCGTGAGGGCAAGGTGATCCGGGAACTGCCGATCAAGGTGAAAAACGGCCCCTCGATCCACGATTGCGCAATCACCGCGCGTTATGTGGTGATCCTCGACCTGCCCGTCACCTTCTCGATGAAGGCGCTGATCGGCGGGCATCGCTTCCCCTATCGCTGGAACCCGGAGCACCGGGCCCGCGTCGGCCTGCTGCCGCGCGACGGCGGGGCGGAGGACGTGATCTGGTGCGACGTCGATCCCGCCTACGTCTTCCACGTCGCCAACGCCTATGACGATGCCGATGGCCGCGTGGTGATGGACGTGTGCGCCTATGAGACGATGTTCGCAGGCGGGCCGGAGGGGCCGAACGGCCGCAACCTGGGGCTGGAGCGCTGGACGATCGACCCGGCCGCGAGGAAAGTCTCCCGCCGCACGATCGACTCCAGCCCGCAGGAATTTCCCCGGCCGGACGAGCGCCGCTTCGGCCAGCCCTACCGCTACGCTTATGCGATGGCGCTGCCGGAAAGCGAGGACGGCTTCCTCGGCGAGACGAAGCTCTACAAGCACGACCTGGAGACGGGCGCGCGGGAAACGCACGATTTCGGCCCCGGCCGCTACCCCGGCGAGTTCGTCTTCGTCCCCGCGAGCGCGGACACGGCGGAGGATGAGGGCTGGCTGGTCGGCCTGGTGATCGACCTGCCGAACGAGACGACCGACCTCGCGATCATCGATGCGCGCGATTTCTCCGGCGCGCCGGTCGCCAGCGTGCGCGTGCCGCATCGCATCCCGCCGGGGTTCCACGGCAACTGGCTGGCTTCACAGCGAGACTGATCGGGTCCATGCGTCGGTTTTCTTCGGGAGGCCGACGCATGGATCTGGGACTCAACGGAAAGAGCGCGATCGTATGCGCGTCCAGCCAGGGACTCGGGCGCGCCTGCGCATTGGAGCTGGCGCGCGCGGGCTGCTCGCTCGTCCTCAACGGCCGCGACGCGGAAGCGCTGGAGGCGACCGCGCGGGCGATCCGCGAGGAAACCGGCGCGCGGGTCGCCGCCGTCGCCGGCGACGTGGCGGAGGATCGCGTGCAGGAAGCCCTGATCGCCGCCGCGCCCGCGGCCGATATCCTCGTCAACAATAACGGCGGTCCGCCGCTGCGCGATTTCCGCAAGCTCGACGAGGCGGCGATCCTCGCCGGGCTGGAGGCGAACATGGTCACGCCGATCCGCATGGTGCAGCGCGTGGTGGACGGCATGGCCGCGCGCGGCTTCGGCCGGATCGTGTGCATCACCTCCGCCTCGGTGAAGGCCCCCACCCCCGGCCTCGACCTGTCGAGCGGGGCGCGGATCGGCCTCACCGGCTTCCTCGCGGGCGTGGCGCGGCAGGTGGCGCCGTCAGGCGTGACGATCAATTTCCTCCTCCCCGGCCTGTTCGCGACGCGCAGGCTGGAGGGCGTCCACCGCTTCGCGGCGCAGGCGCAGGGCATCGCGGAGGACGAGGCCGAGCGCCGCAGCCGCGAGCGCATCCCCGCGCGCCGCTTCGGCGATCCGGCGGAATTCGGCGCCGCCTGCGCTTTTCTTTGCTCCGCCCAAGCCGGCTATATCACCGGGCAGAGCCTGCTGATCGACGGCGGCAATTACGCCGGGATCATGTAGCGCAGCCGCATCTTCGCGCACCGAAAGCTTCCCTTCGTTGCGCTGCGGCGCTATCGCGCGCAGCTTCATTGCTCTTTGCATCGACGGAAAGTGTGCCATGGCCGCCAACTGGGCCCCCGAAAGCTGGACCTCGCACGAGGCGCGCCAGCTTCCCGATTATCCCGACGCCGCCGCGCTGAAGGCGGCGACGGACCAGCTTTGCGGCTATCCCCCGCTCGTCTTCGCCGGCGAGGCGCGCAACCTCACCGCCGATCTGGCAAGTGTCGCGGCGGGCAAGGGTTTTCTGTTGCAGGGCGGCGATTGCGCGGAGAGCTTCGCGGAATTCCATGCGAACAACATCCGCGACACGTTCCGCGTGATCCTCCAGATGGCGGTGGTGCTCACCTTCGCCTCGAAGCTGCCGGTGGTGAAGGTGGGGCGCATGGCCGGCCAGTTCGCCAAGCCCCGCTCCGCGCCGACCGAGACGATCGATGGCGTGGAACTGCCCAGCTATCGCGGCGACAATGTCAACGACATCGCCTTCACCCCCGAAGCGCGCATCCCCGATCCGCAGCGGATGGTCCACGGCTACAGCCAGGCCGCCGCGACGCTCAACCTGCTGCGCGCCTTCGCGAACGGGGGTTACGCGAACCTGCATCAGGTGCACCGCTGGACGCACGATTTCATGGGCCGCTCGCCCTGGGCGGCGAAATATGCCGAGACGGCGGACCGCATCGGCGAGGCGCTCGATTTCATGGCCGCCTGCGGGATCAACCCCGATACCGTGCCGCAGCTTTCGCAGACGCAATTCTACACCAGCCACGAGGCGCTGCTGCTCCCCTATGAGCAGGCGATGACGCGGCAGGATTCGCTGACCGGCGACTGGTATGACACCAGCGCGCACATGCTGTGGATCGGCGATCGCACGCGCTTCGAAGGCTCCGCGCATGTCGAGTTCCTGCGCGGGGTCGGCAATCCGATCGGCCTGAAATGCGGCCCGAGCCTGGAGCCGGACGAACTGCTGCGCCTGCTCGATCTGCTCAACCCGGCGCGGACCGCGGGCCGGATCACGCTCATCACCCGCTACGGCCACGACAGGATCGAGGCCGCCTTCCCCCGCCTGCTCCGCGCCGTGACGCGCGAGGGGCATCCGGTGGTGTGGAGCTGCGATCCGATGCACGGCAATGTCGTGAAGGCCGCCAACGGCTACAAGACGCGCCCCTTCGACCGCATCCTCGCCGAGGTGCGCGGTTTCTTCGCGGTGCACCGCGCCGAGGGCACGCACGCGGGCGGCATCCATGCCGAGATGACGGGCCAGAACGTCACAGAATGCACCGGCGGCGCGGTCGACGTGACCGAGCAGACGCTCGCCGACCGCTACCACACCCACTGCGACCCCCGCCTCAACGCGAGCCAGAGCCTTGAGCTGGCCTTCCTGCTCGCGGAGATGCTGAACGAGGAAATGGCGGAACGTCGCAAAGCAGCGGCTTGACGCAGGCAACGGCGGGCTATAGGTGCCCGCCTCCACCACGCGAAAGCATGGCCCCTTCGTCTAGCGGTCCAGGACGTCGCCCTCTCACGGCGAAAACACGGGTTCGAGTCCCGTAGGGGTCACCAGCTAAGTAGTTGATATTGTTAGGGGGAATCGCGAAAATGCGGTTTCCGTGGCACTTTCGTGGCACATTTGGCGTTTTTCGAGGCCACCCCAGCCCCCGTTCCAGGCTCTTTTAGATCACCTCAATAGCTGCCCAGTAGACGAGGGATTCGTTCGCGGCAGCCGCCACCGACAGGCAAGCCCTCCCCACAGACCAGCCAGACATCCGCGTCAGGAACCGTAGATCTGATTGAGCTTGGCTGCTTCGCGGCCATAG
>JAYRJH010000245.1:0-4756 GCA_041906415.1 Sphingomonas sp.
GCCGCGCCCGCGGCGCTCCACCAGCAACGTGCCGCACAATTGCTGGAGATCGCGGACGGCGCGGTGCAGCGCCGGCTGCGACCAGCGTGTGACGTGCGCCGCCTCGATATAGCTGCCCGCGTCGGCGAGCGCGAGGAAGGCGCGCAATTGCGTCGCGGTCATCAGATGGTCGGGCCTTGCGAAACCGCGCGGCGACCGCGTCGCCTGCCGCACGCCCTCGCCGAGCTGGCGGAGCGCTGGCTCGATCCGCGCGATCAGCGCCAGCCCCTCGGCGGTCGGCTCCATGCCCGTCAGTTCGCGCGAGAACAGGGGGACGCCCAATTGCCGCTCGATCTTCGCCAGCCCCTGGGTCAGCGCCGGTTGGGAGAGGCTGACGGCCTCCGCCGCCGCGCCCATCCTCTTGTGCCGCGCGATCAGCGGCAGCGCGCGCAGATGGCGGAAGTTGAGATCGAAGGGGTCGGGCACGGCCGGATCAATAGCAAAAACTTATCGCCCGACGCCACTTTGATATTGCCGCGTTCTTGAGACCGCGGCCACAGCGACCGGCAGCGAGAGGAGAAAAGGCATGGCAGGTCGCGTCGTCCGCAACATTCCCCGCGCCGCGCCAGAGGTGATCGACGGTCTTGGCGGCCTCGGCGTGGCGACGGTGCACGAGGCGCAGGGACGCATCGGCCTGCTGGCGAGCCGGCTGCGCCCGATCTATCTCGGCGCGCGCATCGCGGGCAGCGCCGTCACCATCTCCGCCCCGCCGGGCGACAACTGGATGATCCATGTCGCGATCGAGCAGCTCCGGCCGGGCGACGTCATCGTCCTTTCGCCCACCAGCCCGTGCGAGGATGGTTATTTCGGCGATCTGCTGGCGACCTCCGCGCAGGCGCGCGGTTGCCGGGGCCTCGTCATCGACGCTGGCGTGCGCGACGTGCGCGACCTGACCGCGATGGGCTTTCCGGTATGGTCAAAGGCGGTCTTCGCGCAGGGGACGGTCAAGGCGACGCTGGGAGACGTCAACGTCCCGCTGGTATGTGCGGACGCGCTGGTCCGGCCCGGCGACGTGATCGTCGCCGACGACGACGGGGTCTGCGTAGTGCGCCGCGAGGATGCGGCGTCCGTGCTGGAGGCCGGGCGCAAGCGCGAGGCGAACGAGGAAATGAAGCGCGC
Organism: Sphingomonas sp.; assembly: GCA_041906415.1. Taxonomy (GTDB): domain Bacteria; phylum Pseudomonadota; class Alphaproteobacteria; order Sphingomonadales; family Sphingomonadaceae; genus Sphingomonas. The sequence continues at coordinate 1,159 of JAYRJH010000245.1, forward strand.
GAAGCTCGCCGCCGGCGTGCTGGGCCTCGACATCTACGACATGCGCGGACGGCTGGAAGCAATGGGGCTGAAATATGAGTGAGGGCGTGCCTTGCCTGTGGATGCGCGGCGGCACTTCGAAGGGCGGCTATTTCCTGAAGCATGACCTGCCCGCCGATCGCGCGGCGCGGGACGCTTTCCTGCTGCGCGTGATGGGCTCGCCCGATCCGCGCCAGATCGACGGCATGGGCGGCGCCGATCCGCTGACCAGCAAGGTCGCGGTCATATCCCGCTCCGCGCGGGAGGGGATCGACGTTGATTATCTGTTCCTCCAGGTGTTCGTCGATCGCGCGATCGTCAGCGACGAGCAGAATTGCGGCAACATCCTCGCCGGCGTCGGTCCCTTCGCGATCGAGCGCGGGCTGGTCGCGGCGCGCGACGGGCGGACCGGCGTGACGATCTTCATGGAGAATACCGGGCAGGTGGCGGTTGCCACCGTGGAGACGCCCGGCGGGAAGGTCGCTTATGCCGGGGAAGCGCGGATCGATGGCGTGCCGGGAACGGCCGCGCCGGTGCCGATCGCGTTCCGCGACACCGCAGGCTCCTCCTGCGGCGCGCTGCTGCCCACCCGCCATGCGGCCGACGAGATCGAGGGCGTGGCCTGCACCCTGATCGACAACGGCATGCCCTGCGTGGTGCTGCGCGCGGAGGATGTCGGCGCAACCGGCTATGAGGATCGCGAGACGCTGGATGCCGCCGAAGCGGTGAAGGCGCGGATCGAGGCGATCCGGCTGAAGGCCGGGCCGATGATGAACCTCGGCGACGTGGCGGACAAGCCGGTGCCGAAGATGATGCTGGTCGCGCGGCCGGCGCATGGCGGCGCGGTGACGGTGCGCAGCTTCATCCCGAAGCGCGCGCACGCCGGCATCGGCGTGCTCGGCGCGGTGAGCGTGGCGACCGCCTGCCTGATCCCCGGATCGCCCGCCGCCGCCGTCGCCGAAACCGGCGAGGGCGCGGTGCGCACGCTTTCGATCGAGCATCCCACCGGCGAGATGAGCTGCGTGCTGACGCTCGACGAAGATGGCGCGGTCGTCGGCGCCGCCCTGCTGCGCACCGCGCGCAAGCTGATGGACGGCATCGTCTTCGGATAGCCGTCTCCGGTCGGGGGCCTTGTCCCGGCGTTCGTCTTTGCGCGCCGCGATAGGGCGCGCTAACCAGCGGCGAACCTGACTGCACAAGGAGTTCCTCTTGGCTCGAAAACCGCCGCCGATCAGCTTCTATGCAACGACGTCGAACAGCCTGGGCTTCCTTACGCGCATGGCGTTCCGGGCCTTCACCCGATCGCTTGAACGGCGCACCCTGCCGTACGGGGTGTCGGCGGGGCAATGGCGGTTCCTGCGGGCGCTGTGGACGGAGGAAGGGCTGACGCAGCGCGAGCTGAGCCGGCGCGTCGGCATCCTGGAGCCGGCGGTCGTGATCGCGGTAGAGGGGCTGGAGAAAGCGGGCTTCGTGCGCCGCGAGCGCAGTTCGGAGGATCGCCGCCGGGTCCATGTCTATCTGACGCCCAAGGCCAAGGCGCTCGAGGCCGAGCTGCTGCCGCATATCGCGGAGGTCAACGAACTTGCCGTGCGCGGAATGAGCGAGGCGAAGATCGCGACGCTGCGCACCCTGCTGGCGCAGATCACCGAAAATCTGGCGGACGACTATCCGAACTGAGCCCGAACTGAGCGCGGAGCCTAGATCCGGAACTCCGCGAAGGTTTCCGGCGCGAACATCTCCTCGATCGTCAGGCGGCGGGGGGACAGGCCCTGTTCGTGGTGATAGCGGGTGAATGTTTCGATCACATGGCGGTTGCGGTCGATGCCATAGGGCCACCACTCGGCGCCCATCGTCGCGATCGTATCCTCCACCGCTGCGATCTGCCACGGCAGCATCGTCTTGAGCGAGGCGGAGACGCGCAGTTGCGCATATGCCAGCCGCTGCGCCTCCGCGAACGCCTTGCACAGCGATTGCGCGATCCAGCGGTTCTTCTCATAGACGTCGCGGCGGATCGCGACGACGTGCATGATCGGGAAGATGCCGGTCTTCCTGAAATAGGCTTTCTCCACTTCGACGAAATCGGGAAACAGCCGGCCCACCCTGTCCGGCTCTGAATAGAAGGTGGACGGGGCGCGGGCGGCGTGGAGCGCATCGATCTCGCCGTCGGCCAGCATCCGCGCCAGCGTCTGCTCCGGCCCGATCGCCTCGACGCGGAATCGCGGCGGCAGGTTCAGCTTCAGCTTCTCCTCCCGCCCCGGCTCCTCCTCTCCGCCGGTGACATAGGTGACGGTCGCCGGATCGACGCCATATTCGTCCCGCAGGATGCCGCGGATCCAGACCGGCGCGGTCATCTGATATTCCGGCACGCCGATGCGCTTGCCGATCAGGTCCGCCGGCGTCGCGATCCCGCTGCGCTTCGATACGAAGATGCACGAATGGCGGAAGAAGCGCGACGGGAACACCGGAATGGCGATGAAGCCGGGATTCTCGCGCCCCAGCGTCACGCAGTAAGAGGACATGGAAAGCTCGGCCACGTCGAATTCGCGGTTGCGCAACATGCGGAAGAAGGTTTCCTCCACATCGAGCGGCAGGAAATTGAGGTCGATGCCGTCGGGACGGACGAGGCCGGTCTGAAGCGCTTCCGTGCGGTCGTAGTTCCAGCAGGCGAACGATAGGGAAAGGCGGCTCATGCGGCATTGTCCTCCAGCGCGTGTCGGATGATCGTGTCGGGTGAAACCTCGGCCCGGCGATCGCTCGATTCGATCAGCGCGGCGCAGGCGGCGGCGGTCTCCAGCCCCCATCGGCCGTCATGGACCGGCGGGCGCGTGGCCAGGATCGCGGCGGCGAATTCGTCGATCACCGCCTGACGCGGAACGGCGGGCGGCGGCAGCGGCAGCCATTCGCGCGCATCGTCGGTATAGACGGCCAGGCCGGTGGGCGTCAGCCGGATGTCGGCATGCTCGCAGCTTGCAAGCACGAAGCCGAAATGCTCGTGATGCGGCGCGGGGGCCGGGGGGACGCCCTTGCCATAGGTGCGCGCAAGCTTCGCCTCGCCCTCGTCCCGTTCCTTCAGGGACCGCCGCGCCGCGCCATGCAGCGCCGCATCCCTGATCTGGCCCAGCTCCCCGATCCAGCCCATCAGCTCGTCGCTGTCGTAATGAGCGTAGCCGCTGTAGGTGAGCGAGGCGGTCGCGCCGCCTTCGAAGAACAGCAGCGCCGTATAGGCCCCGTCGCTGGCGCGGCGTGCGTCCCAGTTCCCGGTGACGGCGCGGACTCCCTCCAGCTTCCGCCCCGCCAGCCGCCGCGCCACGTCGATCTGGTGCGTGGCCTGGCTGAACACCACGCCGCCGCCACGCGCCGGGTCCAGCTCCTCCGGCCGGCGCGGACGATACATGAAATCGGTGAAGTTGAACGCGAGCAACTGGCGCAGCGGTCCATGGGCACCGGAGGCGATCAGCCCGGCGGCGGCCTGCACCGGCGCGTCGAACCCATGGCTCGGCCCCACCACCAGCACGCGCCCCGCCCGCCGCGCCCGCTCCGCCATCGCCGCGCAATCGGCCACATTGGTCGCCATCGGCTT
>JAYRJH010000246.1:0-4741 GCA_041906415.1 Sphingomonas sp.
TTCGTGCCGCCGACGATCATCGAGCTTGACGATATCGCGGACCTGAAGCGCGAGGTGTTCGGCCCCGTGCTGCATGTCGTGCGTTTCCGCCGCGCCGGGCTGGACCGGCTGATCGATGCGATCAACGCCACCGGCTACGGCCTCACCTTCGGCCTGCACACGCGACTGGACGAGACGATCGCGCATGTCACGGCGCGCGTGGAGGTGGGCAATATCTACATCAACCGCAACGTGATCGGCGCGGTGGTGGGCGTGCAGCCGTTCGGCGGACGCGGGCTTTCGGGCACGGGGCCGAAGGCGGGCGGGCCGCTCTATCTCGGCCGGCTGGTGACGGGCGTGCCGGTGCCGCCGCAGCTTTCCTCCAACACCGCGGATCCCGCCGCGCGCGATCTGGCCCTGTGGCTGGAGGAGAAGGGCGACGCCGCCGCCGCCGTGCGGGTGCGCGCGGCGATCAGCGCCTCGCTGCTCGGCGGGGAGGTGGAATTGCCGGGGCCGGTCGGCGAGCGCAATCTCTACGCGCTCCATCCGCGCGGCCGCGTCTTGCTGCTGCCGCAGACGCGCGACGGGCTGATCGCGCAGCTCGGCGCGGCGCTGGCGGGCGGCAACGAGGTGGTGGTCGCGGAAGAGGCGAACGCGCTCCCGGGGCTGCCGCAAAGCGTCGCCCGGCGCATCCGCCGCGTTTCCGACTGGCGGAACGAAGGGCCGTTCGCAGGCGCGCTGATCGAGGGCGAGGGGCCGAAGGTGCAGGAAGCGCTGGCGGCGATCGCCGCGCTGCCGGGGCCGATCGCGCTGCCGCAGGCGAGTGGGGCCGGCTATCGGCTCGACTGGCTGGTGGAGGAGGTTTCGACCTCGATCAACACCACGGCGGCGGGCGGCAACGCCAGCCTGATGGCGATGGTCTGAATCCCTTTCCCGGCCGGCTCGCCCGTGTCGGGAAAGGGATTCCCCTCGATTCACCGATGGTTCAGGTGGCTTCCGTTCATCTTTTGCTTCGCGGTAAAACGATTCAACGCAACTTCCGACCGACCCGACGCGTTGGGACGTGCGCACTATTGTTTCGCTTAACCATTGCGGGTCACAAGGCTGATGTCTTGGGCGCGGGGGTGCATCCGGACACAACGGTATAACGCAGCGTCGCCGACCTGTTCGGCGGCGATGGTTCAACGGTCGCTCGTCGGGGTCTGATGTCGCACTTTTTCTCCATGCAGCGTGTTCGTGTCGCTTCGATCGCGCTTGCTTCGCTGGCCTTTGCCTCCTCCGCCCATGCCGCGCCGGAGGCTTCGGACAAGCCGGGCGTCGGCGGCCCGATGCTCGCCGCGAGCAGCGTCGAGACTGCCGCCGATCTGGGTGGCGAGGCGCAGTTCCGCTCCTTGTTCATGACTTGGAAGAAGCTCGATCGGGTGGAGCAGGGTGGCGCGATCGCCATACCCTCCGTGCAGCCGGTGCAGCATCTGAACTTCTCCAGCAATTTCGGCGTCCGCAGCGATCCTTTCCGCGGCACCGCAGCGATGCATGCCGGCGTCGATATCCCCGGTCCGACCGGCACGCCGATCTATGCCACGGCCGATGGCGTCATCAGCCATGCCGACCGGCTGGGCGGATATGGCAACATGGTGGAAATCAACCACGGCAAGGGCATCTCCACCCGCTACGGCCATCTTTCGAAGATCCTGGTTTCCGACAATATGCGCGTGAAGCGCGGGCAATTGATCGCGCTGATGGGCTCCACCGGCCGTTCGACCGGCCCGCATCTGCATTATGAGGTGCGGATCGATGGCCACCCCGTGAACCCGCTGCCATTCCTCACCACCGGCGATTATCTGCTCGCCGCGCGCGACAATTCCGTGAAGCAGATTCCGGTGTCCACCACCGGACCGGCCGCACAGGACAGCGTGGACTGAGGATTTCCTGCCCCGGCGCATGAGCCGGGGCGGCGCTTCATTCAGGCCTTCACCGCCTCCGCGATCGCCAATGTGCGGCGCGCCTCATCGCGGTGGAGCAGTTCCACCATCTTTCCCTCGATACGGATCGCGCCTTTCCCGGCATTGGCGGGATCGTCGAACGCGGCGACGATCGCGGTGGCCCACGCCACTTCCTCCGCGCCTGGCGAGAACACCATGTTGGCGGGCGCGATCTGCGCGGGATGGATCAGTGTCTTGCCGTCGAATCCCCATCTAAGGCCCTGGCGACATTCCGCCTCGATCCGCGCCATGTCGTCGATCGCGTTGCACACGCCGTCCAGCGCGGCGATGCCGGCCATGCGCGCGCAAAGCACGACATGCGACATGGCGGGCAGCAGCGGCGCGCGATCCTCTCCCGGACGGCAGCGCATCTCCCCGGCGAGGTCGTTGGTGCCGAGCACCAATGCGGCCAGCCCGGTTTCCGGCGCGGCTGACACGATCGCGGCGAGATCCGCGATGCCCCGGCACGTCTCGATCATCGCCCAGAGCGCGGGTCCTGCTCCCAGCGCCGCGCGCGCCGCGCGCAATTCCTCAGGCGAGGATATCTTGGGCAGCAGTACCGCATCGGGCGACACGCGCGCGATCGCCGCAAGATCGTCAGCGCCCCAGGCGCTGCCGAGTCCATTGGCGCGGACGACCAGCTCGCGCCGCCCGAAGCCGCCCGCGCGCACCGCCTCCACCGCCTGATCCCGCGCGGACGCCTTCTGGTCCGGCGAGACGGCGTCCTCCAGATCGAGGATCACCACGTCGCAGTCGAGGCTTCGCGCCTTCTCGATCGCCCGCGCGATGCGGGCATGTAGAGCGCGCTGCGGCGCGGACGGATCACAGCCGCGCCTCGACCAGATCGTGGAAATTGCGGATGCCGATCTCCATCGTGCCGAGCGTGATGCGATCGATCGAGCCGGATTCCAGCCCCTCCTGCCCGAGCGCCGCCGCGCGGAAATCCTCGCTGCCGAAGACGCCGCCGTCGAGCAGCGCCCAGCTTTTTTCCCAATGCCTCAGGGCTTTCTCGGTCGCGGGCGGCTCGGGGATCAACATGAAATCCTCCACCAGCACGCGATCATGCGCCTGCGGCATCATTATCATCAGGTTCACGTAATCCGGGCTGACGATCAGCACCGTGCCGGGGAACATCTGATAGGTGTAGGTGATGGCGGATCGCAGCGTCGGCCAGTCGCCGGCGCGCACCGCCTCCTCCTCCACGTCGCGTCCCACGGCGGAACGCTGGTGCGGCCCGATCGAATCCGCGGTGGACACGCCGTCCTTGAAGAACGGCCCGATCGTGTTCGCGTGGAGACGGAGCACATGATAGCTCTCCAGGAATGCATCCATGATGAGCTTCCAGTTGGCGGCCACGTCATGCGTGCGGCGACGGAACAGATGCAGGCCGGAAAGCCCAAAGGCATCGAAATCATGCCCCAGCGCATCGGCCTCGGCGAAGTCGGCATCCTCGTTGAACGAGAACCAGATCAGCCCTCCGGCCTCCCGCGTCGGCAGGCGCTTCAGGCCGTATTCCTCCTTGTCCAGCCCCGGAAAGGCATCGGTACGCGGCAAGCCGGCAAGCCGCCCGTCGAGCGCATAGGCCCATGCGTGATAGGGGCAGATCAGGCGCGGGGCGCAGACGATCTCCTCCCCCTCCACCAGCCGCGTGCCCCGATGGCGGCAGACGTTGAGGAAGACATGCGCCTCCCCGGCCTTGTCGCGCGTGATGAGCAGGGGCTTGCCGAAGCCGTCGTGTGGCACGGCCATGTTCGGCTCGGGCAGCAAGGCGGAGGGCGCGATCACCAGCGGCAGGCGCGTGAAGATTCGCTCCTGCTCCGCCGCATGGCGCGCGGGATCGGTGTAGACCGACGCATCGACATAGGTGACGCGGGCCTGACGGGCGGTGCCGCCATCGGCCAGGGCCGCCGCCAGCGCAAGCTGGCCGGGCGTGGGCCGAAGATCGCGGACGGGTGCGTTCATGGCTGTCCTCTCTGTCTTTTGCCGCTAAGTGTCGCGGAACCGGATGCGTGGAGCAAGGGGCGCAATGAATATAGGTGCTGAGCGGACATGGATCGATGGGGTGAAACCCTATGTCGAAAAAGCGCCGCTGGCGGCGCTGGCGCTCGGCATCTCCTCCGGCTTTCCCTATGCGATGATCGGCGCGACGCTCACCACGCGGCTGGCGCAGAGCGGCATCGACAAGAAGACGGTGACGGCGTTCAGCCTCGCCTTCCTCGTCTACAACCTGAAATTCCTGTGGGCGTGGATCGTTGACGGCGTGCGGCTGCCGGTGATCGGGCGGCTGGGGCAGCGCGTGTCGTGGCTATTGGTGGCGGGGGCGCTGGTGATCGCGGCGGTGGTGAACCTGGCGCTGATCGACCCCAAGGCCGACATCGCCGCCACCGCATTCGCGGCGATCCTGGTCGGGGCAGCGGGGGCGACCTTCGATATCGTGATCGACGCCTATCGCATCGAGATCCTCGAGCCGCGCCAGCTCGGCGTCGGCGCGGGGATGAGCCAATATGGCTGGCGGATCGGATCGGCCGGCGCCGGCGCGCTGGCGCTGGTGATCGCGGCGCGGAGTGGATGGAGCCTCGCCTATCTCGCCTGCGCCTGTTTCGCGCTGCCCGCGATGCTGGCCGGGCTGCTGGTCGGCGAGCCCGAGCGGCGGCATGTCGTGGCCGAGCGCAAGGGGTTGGGAAGCGTGCTGGACGCGATCTGGCGGCCGTTCCTGCAATTCTTCGCGCGACCGGGCGCAATCGTCATTCTTGCCTTCATCCTGATCCACAAGATCGGCG
>JAYRJH010000247.1:0-2067 GCA_041906415.1 Sphingomonas sp.
CGGCGCTCCGCGCGGCGGAGATGAACTGCGACGCCCTGTTCAAGGGCACATCGGTCGATGGCGTCTATGATGCCGATCCCAAGAAGGTGACCGGCGCGAAGCGTTATGAAACCGTGACTTACGACACGGTGCTTTCGAAGAACCTCAAGGTCATGGACGCGAGCGCGGTGGCGCTGTGCCGTGACAGCAACATACCGATCGTCGTCTTCAACATCCGCGAGCATGGCAATTTCGCCGCCGTGCTGCGCGGTGAGGGGGTTTCGACGGTCGTACGCAACGAACAGGAGACGAAGTGATGGCGGCCTATGACAAGGCGGACCTGGAGCGCCGGATGCACGGCGCGGTCGAATCGCTGAAGGGCGATCTGGGCGGCCTGCGCACCGGGCGCGCCTCCACCTCGCTGCTCGATCCGGTGACGGTGGAGGTCTATGGCGCGCACATGCCGCTCAACCAGGTGGCGACCGTCTCCGCGCCGGAGCCGCGCATGCTCTCGGTGCAGGTGTGGGACAAGTCGAATGTCGGGCCGGTGGAGAAGGCGATCCGCTCGGCCGGCCTGGGCCTCAACCCGATCAACGACGGCCAGACGCTGCGCCTGCCGATCCCGGACCTGACGGAGGAGCGCCGCAAGGAACTCGCCAAGCTCGCCGGCCAATATGCGGAAAAGGCGCGCGTCGCCGCCCGCAACGTGCGCCGCGACGGAATGGACGCGCTCAAGACCGACGAGAAGAAGGGCGTGTTCGGCGAGGACGATCGCAAGCGCCACGAGAATGAGGTGCAGAAGCTGACCGACAGCACGATCGCCGAGATCGATGCCGCGGCGGCGGCGAAGGAAAAGGAAATCCTCGGCAAGTGACGGCCGGCCCGTGCCTCCTGCCCCTGGGGCCGCGCCCGTGAGCACCGCGCCCGCCCCGGTTGTGCGCGGCGCGAGCGGCGGCGGCGCGCTGCCGCGTCATGTCGCGATCATCATGGACGGCAACGGGCGCTGGGCGAAGAAGCGCTTCCTGCCGCGCGTCGCCGGCCATCGGGCCGGCGTGGAGGCGGTGCGCGCCGTCAGCCGCGCCGCGCGCGCGATGGGGATAGAGGCGCTGACGCTCTACGCCTTCTCCAGCGAGAACTGGCGGCGCCCGCAGGAGGAGGTGGGCGACCTGATGGGCCTGCTGCGCCTGTTCATCCGCTCCGACCTGGCCGAACTGGTGCGCGAGAATGTGCGGCTGCGCGTGATCGGCGATTTCCGGCGCTTCCCGAACGACGTGGTGGCGCTGATCGACGATGCGATCGCCCGGACGGCGGCGAACACCGGCCCCTTGCTGGTGATCGCGCTCAACTATGGCGGGCAGGCGGAATTGACGGAGGCGGCGCGGCGGCTGGCCGAACGCGCGGCGGCCGGCACGCTGGACCCGAGCGCGATCGATCCGGCGATGATCGAGGCGGAGCTGGACACGCGCGAACTTCCGCCGCTCGACCTCCTGATCCGCACTTCCGGCGAGCATCGCCTGTCCAATTTCCTGCTGTGGCAGGCGGCTTATGCCGAATTGCTGTTTACCGACACGCTCTGGCCCGATTTCGGCCCGGCGGAGCTGGAGGCGGCGGTGGCCGATTTCGGCCGTCGGCAACGGCGGTTCGGGGGCCTGTGAGCGGCACGGGATCAGACCTGCCGAAGCGCGCGGCGGCGGGCGTGGTGATGATCGCCGTCGCGATGGGCGCGCTGATCTGGGGCGGAGTGGCCTTCTGGCTGCTCGCGGTGGTCGCCGCGATCGTGATGATGGGCGAATGGGCCGATCTTCACGGCGCCAGCCACGCCCACCGGCGCCTTGCGCAATTCGCGCTGTCCGTGCCGCTGGCGGTGATGGCGCCCGCGTCGTTGGTGATCGAGACGCATGATTTCTTCTCGCTCGGCCTGATCGGCGGCGCGGCCTTTTTCGTCGTAATCGTCACCCGGCGGCCGCAGCTCGCGGCGGGCGTGATCTATTGCGGGCTGCCGGTGTTGGCGCTGATGCTGATCCGGCGGCAGCATGAGGGGATCGTCTTCACGCTCTGGGCGCTGGCGCTGGTATGGGCATGCGATAT
>JAYRJH010000247.1:2077-2830 GCA_041906415.1 Sphingomonas sp.
AAGACATGGGCCGGGCTGATCGGCGGCATGGCGGCGGCGAGCCTGTTCGCGGCCTTCATGCACTGGCAATATGGCCTGCCGTGGCGGATGACGCTCGCCACGCCGGCGCTGGCGTTGCTGGCGCAAGGGGGGGACTTGTATGAAAGCTGGCTCAAGAGGCGCGCGGGCGTGAAGGATTCGGGCAATCTCATTCCAGGCCATGGCGGGGTGATGGACAGGCTGGACGGGCTGGTGCCGGTCGCGCCCGTCGCCGCCTTCCTCGTCGTGCTGCCGCATTTCTATTCGCTATGAAGTCCGTCACGATTCTCGGTGCGACCGGCTCGGTCGGCACGTCCACGCTCGATCTGGTCGAGCGCGCGCCCGATCGCTTCCGCGTGGTGGCCGTCACGGCGAACGGCAATGCCGAGCAACTGGCTGCTATCGCGATCCGCACGCGGGCGGAGCTTGCGGTGGTCGCCGACGAAGCCAGCCTGCCGGCGCTGCGCGACGCGTTGCGCGGCACGAACATCGGCGTCGCGGGCGGCGCTGAGGCGGTAGAGCAGGCCGCGCGGCTGGAATGTGACTGGACGATGGGCGCGATCGTCGGCTGCGCCGGCCTCGGCCCGGTACTGGCGGCGGTGGAGCAGGGGGGCACGGTGGTGCTCGCCAACAAGGAGCCGCTGGTTTCCGCCGGCGATTTGATCCTGGATGCCGCGAAAAAGAGCGGCGCGACGATCCTGCCGGCCGATTCCGAGCATAATGCGATCTTCCAAT
>JAYRJH010000247.1:2887-4737 GCA_041906415.1 Sphingomonas sp.
CGAAGATATCGGTCGATTCGGCGACCATGATGAACAAGGGGCTGGAGCTGATCGAGGCGGCGCGGCTGTTTCCGATCGACCAGGACCGGATCGAGATCGTCGTCCACCGCCAGTCGATCATCCACTCGCTGGTCGATTATGTCGACGGCTCGATGCTGGCGCACCTCGGCCCCTCGGACATGCGCGTGCCGATCGCGCATTGCCTGACATGGCCGGATCGCATGACGACGCCGATGGCCCCGCTCGATCTGGTCGCGGTGGGGCGGCTGGATTTCGAGGCCCCCGATCCCGTGCGCTTCCCTGCGCTGCGCCTGGCGCGCGAGGCGGTGGCGGCGGGCGGCGGGCGGCCCGCGATCCTGAACGCCGCGAACGAGGTGGCGGTGGCGGCTTTTCTTGGGGGCGGCATCGCCTTCCTCGAAATTGCCGCAATCGTTGAGGATATCTTGCAGCGCTTCGACCCGCCCGCGCCCCGAACGCTCGATGCGGTGCTGGATATCGACCGCGAGGCGCGGCGACTGGCGGCGGAGCGTGTGAAGGAACGCGTCGCTTGATCCAGTCCCCGGGCCTTTTGCTGACCCTCGTGGCGTTCGCGCTGGTGATCGGCCCGCTCGTGTTCATCCACGAAATGGGCCATTATCTCGCCGCCCGCTGGTTCGGCGTGAAGGCGGAGGTCTTCTCGATCGGCTTCGGCCGCGAGGTGACGGGCTGGACGGACCGGCGCGGCACGCGGTGGAAGGTCGGCTGGATGCCGCTGGGCGGCTATGTGCGCTTCGCCGGAGACATGAATGCGGCGAGCCAGCCCTCGGCGGAATGGCTCGCGCTCCCGGCGGAGGAGCGGCGGCAGACGTTCCCCGCGCGCCCGGTATGGCAGCGCGCGATCATCGTCGCGGCGGGGCCGATGGTGAATCTGGTCGCCGCGGTCGTGATCCTTGCCGGATTCGCGCTGGTTTATGGCGTCGGGGAAACGCCCACGGTCGTCGGCCGGACGCTTCCGGGGACGGTGGCGGTGCAGGCGGGGTTGCAGCCGGGCGATCGCATCACCGCATTGGGCGGCCGATCGGTCGCAACCTTCGACGATATGGTCCGCTACGTGAAGATCCGGCCCGGCGAGACGGTCCGCATCGATTATGTCCGCAACGGCGCCGCCCGTTCCGCATCGGCGACGATCGGAGAGCGGCATGAGCGCGATCGCTTCGGCAACGATTATCGCGTGGGCCTGCTGGGGATCACGCCCGTCGCGCCGGTGATCCGTCAGGTCGGCCCGCTGGAGGCTCCCCTGGTCGCGATGCGCCAGACAGGACAGATCGTGACGATGATGGTGGAGACGATCGGGCAGGTCGTTTCCGGCCGCCGATCCGTGAAGGAGCTGGGCGGGCCGCTTTCGATCGCCAAGGTTTCCGGCGAGCAGATCACGCTGGGGCCGCAGGCGTTCGTGCTGCTCATCGCGCTGGTGTCGATCAATCTGGGGTTCATCAACCTGCTGCCAGTGCCGATGCTTGATGGCGGACATCTGCTCTTCTACGCGATCGAGGCGGTGCAGCGGCGGCCCGTCGGGCCGGAGGCGCAGGAATGGGCCTATCGTGGCGGACTGGCGGCGATCCTTGGGCTGATGCTGCTGGTCACGTTCAACGATCTGGGCAATTTGGGGCTGTGGCATCGCCTCGCCGGCTTGATCGGTTGAGCAAGGTGGGGCAGGGCGCGCGGACATGCGGACGTTTCGGTTTCTTCCAGGGTGAATTGGTGACGGCTTTGATGACAACTCTTCGCCCGCAATCGGTGGCCTTGCTGCTCGCCGGGACGATGCTTGCCGGCGTGCCGCTCGCCGCCGCTGCGCAGGAAGCCGCCCCGCC
>JAYRJH010000248.1:0-4732 GCA_041906415.1 Sphingomonas sp.
CCAGGATTCCCCAGGGGCGAAAGCGGCAGCGGTCGCGGTTGCGCGCGGTGATGCGCGTGTTGGGCGAGAAGACCTGGAATTCCAGATGCGTCGCCAGCCCGCCGCGCCAGCGCCCCGCGCCCCCGGAACCCTCGGCGAGACCGTAATGGCGGATGCGGATCGGCACCTCGGCCTCGGTGATTTCGATGGGCGTGTTCTTCAGATACGCCGCGTCCGCGCCCGATCCGTTCGTGCCGTCGCCATGCGGCATGCCGCCGCCGCCGCCCACCACGGGATTGATCGCCGCGATGAGCGTTTCGCCGGAGCGGTCGTCATGCGTCATGACGTTGACGATGGAGGACGATCCCGCCGGCGCCGCCGGCATGCGTTCGGGCATCGCCAGGCCGAACACGCCGAACACCAGCGAACGCAGCCGCGCGCAGGTCAGGCTGCGCATGCCGACGGCTGCCGGGAATTGCGGGTTCACCACCGTGCCTTCCGGCAGGATGCAGGTGAAGGGCCGCGTCAGCCCGTAGTTCAGCAGGATATTGGGGTTGAGCGAGTAGAGCACGTAATACACGCCCACCAGCATCAGCGTGCTGCGCGGATTGCCGCCCGTCGGCACGTTCAGCGAGGAGGTCAGCTGCGGATCGCTGCCGGTGAAGTCGAGCACCGCCTCGCCACCCCTGATGCGGAGCGTCACCGCGAGCCGGCAGGGATAGCCGTTCGGCCCATCCTCGTCGGCGTAGTCGCTGAAGAAATACTCGCCATCGGGGATCGACTGCACGATCTCGCGCGCCTGGTGCTCGGCGTAGTCGAGCAGGCCGGCCATGCCTTCCTTCAGCGTGGCCACGCCGAACTTCCGGATCATGTCGCGCACCTTGCGCTCGCCGGTGTTCATGGCGCCGACGAAGGCCTTGAGGTCGCCCATGTTCTGTTCGGGCTTTCTGACGTTGGTCATCATGACCCGCAGCAGTTCTTCGTTGAGTTCCCCGCGGCGGTAGAGCTTGGAGGGTGTGAAGCGGATGCCTTCCTGGTGGATTTCGGTCAGCGCACGCGACAGCGATGCCGGCACCGCGCCGCCCATGTCGGTGTTGTGGATGTGGCCGGAGCAATAGCAGACCAACTCGCCATCGTGGAAAATCGGCTTCCAGATGTGCATGTCGGGCGCATGGGTCGCGAGGAAGCCCGAATAGGGATCGTTGGTGAAGCCGATGTCGCCCGGCTCGTAGTCCGGGATCATCGCGATGGCCTTCGCGTAGTCGAGGCCCGGATACCAGGTGGCGCCGAGATCGAGCGGCACCGCGAGGGTCTTGCCGTTCGTGTCGAGCAGCTGGATCGTGAAGTCCTCGGTCTCCTTCACGAAGGTGGAATGCGCGGTGCGGAACAGGGTGTAGGCCATGTTCTCCGCCGCGGCGCGGCAGTGATTGGCCAGGACCTGCAGCGTGACCTTGTCGATCGCCATGGGATCAGCCCTCCAGCTCGAGGAGGATGTTGCCGGTGGCATCCACGCGCGCCGCGAAGCCGGGCGGGATGCAGGCGGTGGTGTCATCCTGCGCGATGACGGCGGGGCTGTTGAACCTGTGGCCCGCCAGGAGCGCGGCGCGGCGGTAGAGCGGCACGTCGTGCCATCCGCCATCGAAGAAGACGCGCAGGATCTTCTCGGGCGCCGGCGCGCCGGTGGCGAGCGCCAGCTTCCTGAACCGCGGCTTCTCCGTGGTGCCGGACATCACCAGGCGCAGGTTGATGATCTGCACCGGGCTCTCGCGGTCGCAGAAATCGTAGATGCCTTCGTGGGCAGCATGGAAGGCGTCCGCGATCGCGGCCATGTCGCCCCGCACGATCCAGTCGTGGTCCAGCTGGACCTCGATCTCGAAGGACTGGCCGCGGTAGCGCATGTCGGCGTACCAGCTTGGCGTCGCCTCGCCCGTGAAGCGCTGCTCGTCGCGCAGCCAAGCGTGGCCCTGCCGCTCGAGCGACGCCGCCTCGGTCCTCAGCCGCTCCGCATCCTGCGGCTGTGCCATGACGAAGAGGGTGCGAATGAAGTCGTTCTTCACATCGGCGATCAGCCCGCCCATGGCGCTGACGACGCCGGGGCGGAGTGGGATCAGCACGCTCTTCATCGCGAGTTCGCGTGCCAGGAAGCAGCCCATCATCGGTCCCGCGCCACCGAAGGTCAGCAGCGAGAAATCGCGCGGGTCCACGCCGAAGCGCGCGACCAGCTTGTTGACCTCGACGAACATGCCGGAGATGGCGATGCGGATGATCGCCTCGGCGGTCTGTTCCAGCGAGAGCCCGACCTTCGGCGCGATCGTGCCGATCGCGTCGCGCGCCAGCGCCACGTCCGGATGCAGCGCGCCATAGGCGAGATCGTGCTGGCCGAGGAAGCCGCAGACGGTGAAGGCATCGGTGATCGTCGGCCGCGTTCCGCCGCGGCCATAGCAGGCCGGGCCGGGGTCGGAGCCCGCGGATTCCGGGCCCACCTTCAGCACGCCGAAGCCGTCCACCCAGGCGATCGACCCCCCGCCATCGCCGATGGAAGTGACCGAGACGGTCGGCACATAGAGCGGCAGGTCGCCGACCTTCTCGCCCTGGCCATATTGGGGCTCGCCCTTGATGACGAGGGCCACGTCCGCGCTGGTGCCGCCGATGTCGAGCGTGATCGCGTTCTCGATCCCCGCCTCGCGCGAGACGAAGGCCGCACCCATCACGCCGGACGCCGTGCCCGACAGCAGCATGGACACGCAGTTCCGCTTGCCGAGCGGCGCGCCCATGATGCCGCCATTGGACTTGGTGATGAGCGGCGGCGCCGTCACGCCGCGTCCGGAAAGACCGGCGATCAGGTTGTCCAGGTAGTCGCGGATCTTCGGGTGGACATAGCCGTTGATCAGGGCCGTGGTCGTGCGCTCGTACTCGCGGATCACCGGCCAGATCTCGGTCGAGCGGAAGCAGAAGAGCTCGGGCGCCGCGCGCTGCACGATCTCCTGCACCGCGATCTCATGCGACGGGTTGCGATAGGAGTTCAGCAGCGAGATGACGATGCCCGCGACGCCCTTGGCGCGCGCCGCCTGCACCGCGGCGAGGACCGAGGCCTCGTCCACCGGCACCTCGACGCCGCCGTCGGACAGGATGCGCTCGATCACGCCGAAGACCTTGTCGCGGCCGACCAGCGGCGCGCCGCGGCGGGAGAACAGGCTGTAGGCTTCGGGCATGCGCAGCCGCGCGAGTTCGATGACGTCCTCGAATTGGCGCGTCGTGATCAGCGCGAGGTCCGCACCCTTGCGCTGGATGACGGTGTTGATGCCGACCGTCGTTCCGTGCACGAAGCTCGTGATGGCGCCGGGGGCGATGCCGTGCCGCTCCTCCAGCAGCTTGAGGCCGCGCAGCAGCTCGGCGCCCGGCGTCGCCGGGGTGGTGAGGACCTTGAGGCTGTGCAGCGCCTCCGTCTCCTCGTCCCAGGTGCAGAAATCGATGAAGGTGCCGCCGATATCGACGCCGACGCGATGGCCCATGGGCCCGGACTCTCCTTGCTTCTTCCGCGAAGCCTAGGCCCTGCGCGCCGGACGTCCAGACCAAAGCTTCGCATTGCCCATAACCAACAGTTATGCCATGGCTGGCCGCCATGAATGCGCGGCAGCTCGAGATCTTCTTCGCCGTCATGCGCTGCGGCACGGTGACCGAGGCCGCGCGTTTCCTCGGCGTGTCCCAGCCCGCCGTCAGCAAGGCGATCCGCGCGGCGGAACAATCCCTCGGCTTCAAGCTGCTCCGGCTGGTGAAGGGGCGGCTTTACCCGACGCCTGAGGCCGGGACGCTGATGGGCGATGCGAACCGCGTGATGCGGGAATTGTCGGCCTTCCAGAACATGGTTGCCGACATTCGCGCGGGGCGTGTGGGCACGCTGCGCCTGGCCGCGTCCTCCACATTGGCGACGGCGATCATCCCGAAGAGCCTTTCGCGCTTCCGCGAGGCCTGGCCGAGCGTGCGCGTCTCCACCCACCTGCTGCCCGCGGCGAGCGTCGCCGAGCTGGTGGCCATGAAGGAGGTGGATTTCGGCGTCACGCTGTCGCCCACGCATGAAGCGGGGACCGCGGTGCGGACGCTGGCGCAGACGGAGATGATCTGCATCGCGCCGGCAGGCCACCCCGTGCTGGCGCGCGGCGTCGTGACGCCGGCGGATGTCGCCGCGCACCCGCTGATCTCCTTCGCATCAGACACGCATTTCGGACGGCTGCTCGACCAGGCCTTCGAGGAGACGGGCGTCAAGCGCGAGGTCGCGATCCAGACGACGATGTCGCTGACAGCGGCCTGCTACGTGCAGAGCGGCTCCGGCGTCGCGGTGGTGGACAGCCTGATGCGCCACTTCGCCGTGCCCGGTGTGGAATGGCGCCCGTTCCGGCCGCAGGTGCTGCTGCCGGTCAGCCTGGTGACGGCGGAGACGCAACCGGTCTCGCGCCCCGCGGCGGCCTTCATCGCGCTGCTGCGCAAGGACCTGGAAGCGGACCGGCGGGGGCTTGAAGGCCGGCGCGGACGCTAGAGCGGAAGCCGTTCGCATTGGCTCACGGCTTCCGCTCTACGCCGTTGTTCTTGCGAGCATCTTCACCCGACCGGATGATTCCATCTGATCGGGATCTGCTCCAATACCACCGGTCGAATGCTTCGACCGTTGGTATTCATCTTTGCTGACCCTCATGCGCCGGGCGCAAACCTCCGGTTTGCTTGGCTCGCCGGACCGCCGGCGGGCCGCTTTCGCGGC
>JAYRJH010000249.1:0-4726 GCA_041906415.1 Sphingomonas sp.
GCTGTCGCCGGTGAGGCGGAACGGGCGGCGCGAGAGATCGACATCGACGATCGTGTCCCACATCAGCCGCGTGCCGACATGCTCCGCCTGCTTCTGCATCTGCTCCATCAGCCACGGCCCCTGGATCACGTCCGCGAAGCCGGGATAATTCTCCACGTCGGTGGTGGTGGTGAGCTGGCCGCCGGGCTGGATGCCCTGCACGACGATCGGCTGCATGCCCGCCCGCGCGCCATAGATGGCGGCGGAAAGGCCGGCGGGGCCGGAACCGAGGATCAGCATGCGGGTGGTGTGCGTGGTCGTCATGCGGCGCGATGTATAGCCCCGCGCGGCACTTGCAAACCGGCTGCGTTGCGCGGGGGTGAAACTCCTGCTTTGGTGGCCGCATGACCGACTTCACCCCGATGCTCCAGCCCGATCGCGGCCAGCCCGCGCGCGCGATCCATGTCGTCCATCCCGATCGCTTCGCGGAATGGCTCGCCGGCCAGCCGCCGCGCGTGCGCACCGCCATCGCCGCCAATCGCGTTGCCGGGAAAGCGGGCGAGCGCGCCGTGCTGCCCGGCGAGGCGGCGGAGGACTGGTCCTATCTGCTCGTCTGCCCGGAGCCGGAAAATTCGCCCTGGCGGATCGCCTCGCTCGGAACGTCGCTGCCGGAAGGGACTTACCGCCTCGCGACCGGCGAGCCGGGAGCGGCGATGCTCGGCTGGGCGCTCGGCCAGTATCGCTTCGAACGCTATCGCGCCGATCCGGCCGAGCCGCGCGTCCTGCTCTCCGGTGAGCCGGGGCGGATCGAGGAGATGCTACGGCTCGCGGAGGCGACCGCGCTGGTGCGCGATCTGGTCAACACCGGCGCCTCCGATCTCGGCCCCGCGCAACTCGAGGACGCCGCGGACGCGCTGGCGAAGAAGCATAATGCGACGCTGGCGGTGACGCGCGGCGATGCGCTCGCGGCGGGCTATCCGATGATCCATGCGGTCGGCCAGGCGGCGGCGAAGGAAAATGCCCCGCGCCTGATCGAGCTGGAATGGGGCGATCCTTCGCATCCGCGCGTGGCTCTGGTCGGCAAGGGCGTGTGCTTCGATTCGGGCGGGCTGGACATCAAGCCCGCCGCCGGGATGCGGCTGATGAAGAAGGACATGGGCGGCGCGGCGCACATGCTCGCGCTGGCGAGCCTCGTGATGGCGGCGCGGCTGAAGGTGCGGCTCCACCTGCTGATCCCGGCGGTGGAGAACGCCATTTCCGGCAACGCCTTCCGCCCCGGCGACGTCCTGAAGACGCGGCTGGGCCTGACGGTGGAGAACACCAACACCGATGCGGAGGGCCGCCTGATCCTCGGCGATGCGCTGGCGAAGGCGGTGGAGGCGGAGCCGGCGCTCATCATCGATTTCGCCACCCTCACCGGCGCGGCGCGCGTTGCGCTCGGGCCGGACCTGCCGCCGCTGTTCGCCAACGACGATGCGCTGGCGGCGGAGTTCCTCTCGGCGGCGGAGCGCGTCCACGACCCGCTGTGGCGGATGCCCCTGTGGGACGGCTATGACGAAATGCTGAAATCCGACGTGGCCGACATGGCCAATTCTCCCGACAGCGGCTTCGCCGGCGCGGTGACGGCGGCCCTGTTCCTCCGCCGCTTCGTGCCGAAGACGATCGCCTGGGCGCATGTCGACACCTTCGCATGGCGTCCCGCCGCGAAGGCCGGACGCCCCAAGGGCGGCGACGCGCTCGGCCTGCGCGCGGCGTGGGAGGTACTCAAGGCGCGCTATTCATGAGCAAAGGCCCGCTGCTGGAGATCGCCTTCGATGCCGTGGTGATCCAATGGCGCGGGCCGGCGCCCTTCTTCTTCGCGGCCGTGCCGGAGCATCACGCGCCGGCGATCCGCGAGGCGGCGCGCACCGCCAGCTACGGCTGGGGATGCGTGCCCGTGACGGCGGAGGCGAACGGCATCCGCTTCACCACCTCGCTGATCCCTCGTGACGGCAACTATCTGGTGCCGCTCAAGAACACCGTCCGCGCGGAGGCGGGAATCACGCTGGGCGACGCGATCGCGATGACGATCGTGATAATCTAGCGCCTGCTCACGCCATCACGCGTGCCGTCGATCAGCACGAAGGCCACGCGCGCCATCGCCGTGCCGCGATTCTCCCAGCCATGCGCGGTGCCGCGCTGGATCAGGATGTCGCCGGCCTTCAGCAGGGTTTCGTCCCGGTCCATCACCGCCCAGATCTCGCCCGCCAGCACGATCGCATAATCCACCGTATCGGTGGTGTGCATCCCGGCGCTGCGCGTGCTGTCGGCGTGATGATCGGCATCCGGATAGAGCAGCGCGAAGACCTGCGCGGCGACAGCGGCCTGTTCCTCGCGCGTGGTGGCCTGCGGCGGGAAATCGATCACGCGCAGCACCGTGCCGCCCGACGGCGGCAGCACGCCCTGATGCTCGGTGATCGTGTCCCCAGCCTCCACCGGCGCGGGCGCGGCGGCCGTGCGCCAGATATTGTCGCTGCGGAACGGCGAGCCGGGGAGCGCGAAGCCCGCCGGGCTGGGGCCGTCCTCCGCGATATGGGAGCGCCCCTCCGCGTCGATCGCGGTGAGGACGCGGCGGACCTGCGGCAGCGGGGTGAGCATCATGACGCCGCCCCCGCCGCGATGATCGGCGCGAATTTCGCCGCCGTCAGGCTCGCACCGCCCACCAGCGCGCCGTCCACGTCCCGCGCGTGGAGCAGCGAGGCCGCATTGTCCGCCGTCACCGATCCGCCGTAGAGCAATCGCACGCCTGCACCCGCCGCGCCGAGCAGTTCCGTGAGCGTCGCGCGGATCGCGCCGTGCATAGCCTCCACGTCCGCCACGGTCGCCGTGCGCCCGGTGCCGATCGCCCAGATCGGCTCATAGGCGATGGCGAGCCATGCGCCGTCCGCCTCTTCCGGCAGGGAGGCGCGGACCTGCGCCGTCACCACCGTCTCGGCGCGACCGCTTTCGCGCTCCTCCAGCGTCTCGCCGACGCACAGGATGGCCTGCATGTCGTTGCGATGCAGCGCCTCCGCCTTGGCCTTCACGTCCGCGTCGCTTTCGCACTGGCCCTGCCGCCGTTCCGAATGGCCGACGATCGAGAAGGTCGCGCCCGCCTCCTTCGCCATGAGGGCGGAGATGCAGCCGGTATGCGCGCCGCTTTCCGCGCCATGCACATCCTCCGCCCCGATCGGGAAAGGCGCGCGCGCCGCCGCCGGCGCGATCAGCGTGGCGGGCACCGCGATCGCCACGTCGACGCGCGGATCGATCGCGGCGGCGATCCCGTCCAATTCGGCAAGCGCCGCGATGGACCCGTTCATCTTCCAGTTTCCGGCAACCAGCTTGCGTCGCATGTCTCTCCCCTGTTTTCCTTCACCGCAAGGCGATAGCGGCGCTCGGCGCTTGATGCCACCGTAACGCATCCCTAAAGCGACGGACTGCAACTTTACGGGTTCCTGCGCACATGCTCGGTTTCTTCCGGCGGGTCATCAATTCGAAAGCCGGCCTTGTCATCACCTTCATCACGTTGGGCGTGATCGCGCTGGCCTTCGCGGCGGGCGACGTCACCGGGCTTCATCCCGGCGGCGGCGGCATGACCAAGACGACCGTGGCGCGCGTCGGCGACGCCGCGATCGGGGAAGCGCAGCTCAAGCAGCGTGTCGGCGACCAGCTCAACCAGATCCGGCAGGAGAACCCCTCGGTCGACATGCCGACGCTGATCGCGCAGGGCGGCGTCGAAGGCATACTGGACCAGATGATCACCAGCATCGCGCTGGAGCAATATGGCCGGGATCGCGGCATGGTCGTCAGCCGCGCGCTGATCGGCAGCGAGCTGCAGAGCATCCCCGCGCTGATGGGGCCGAACGGCAAGTTCGATCAGGCCGCCTATGAGCGCATCCTCCAGCAGCGCCGCCTGACCGACAAGCAGGTGCAGAGCGATATAGCGCAGCAGGCCATGGCGCGTTTCCTGCTCGCTCCCACGGTGGGCGCGGCGCAGGTGGCGGATTCGATGGCGCTGCCCTATGCCTCGCTGCTGCTGGAGCGGCGCGCGGGCCAGGCGGCGCTGATCCCCGCCGCGGCCATGATCGCCGGCCCCGCGCCGACCGCGGCGGAGCTAGCCGATTTCTACAAGCGCAACCTCGCGCGCTATACCGAGCCGGAGCGCCGCGTGATCCGTTACGCCCGCGTCACCGCCGATTCGCTGAAGGCGCAGCCGAGCGAGGCGGAGATCGCGCAGGCCTATAACGCCGATCGCGCCACAAAATATGCCGCGAAGGAAAAGCGCACGATCACGCAGGTCGTGGTGCTGGACCAGAAGGCGGCCGAGGCGCTCGCCGCCAGGGCGAAGGCCGGCTCGATCGCGGAGGCCGCGCGCGCCGCCGGGCTGGAGCCGCGCACGGTGAGCGGCGTGGACAAGGCCGCTTATGCCGGCCAGACATCCCCCGCGCTGGCGGATGCCGCGTTCGGCGCGGCGAAGGGCGCGGTGGTCGGCCCGATCAAGGGCGGGATCGGCTTCGTCGTCGCCCGCGTCGACTCGATCGAGCAGGTGCCCGCCAGATCGCTGGCGCAGGCGCATGACGAGATCGCCAAGGCGCTCTCCGCGCGGAAGACGACGGAGGCGCTCGGCAGCATCCACGACAAGCTGGACGACGCGATCGGCGACAACGCCAATTTCAGCGAGCTGGTTTCCGACAACAAGCTGACCGCAGCCGTCACGCCCCCGCTCACG
>JAYRJH010000250.1:0-2346 GCA_041906415.1 Sphingomonas sp.
AAGATCCGATGCGGCTGGCGGAAGCGCCCGACCGGGCGCGTATCTCCGTCTACGCGCAGGGACAGGACTATCACGACATCGTCAAGAAGGCGCTGAAGGCGCTCGCCCGCTGGCTGGTGGCGGAGGCGGGCGGCGACCTGAAGGTGTTCGTGGACACGGCCCCCGTGATGGAAAAGCCGCTGTCGGAAGCCGCCGGGCTGGGCTGGCAGGGCAAGCACACCAATCTGGTGAGCCGCACGGATGGAAGCTGGCTGTTCCTCGGCGCGATCTACACCACATTGGCGCTGGAGCCTGACGAGCGGAGCGCCGGCAGTTGCGGGTCGTGCGACGCCTGCCAGCGCGCCTGCCCGACGGATGCCTTCCTCGCCCCCTATCAGCTCGATGCGCGGCGCTGCATCTCCTATCTGACGATCGAATATGCCGGCGTCATCCCGGAGGAATTCCGCGAGGCGATCGGCAACCACATCTACGGCTGCGATGATTGCCTTGCCGCCTGCCCGTGGAACAAGTTCGCGGCGGCGGCGCGGGCGCACAAGGCCTATCTGCCGCGCGCTGAGCTGGCCGCGCCGCGCATCGCCGATCTGCTGGGGCTGGACGATGCCGGGTTCCGGCAAGTATTCTCCGGCTCGCCGATCAAGCGCATCGGACGCGACCGGATGGTGCGCAATTGCCTGATCGCTGCGGGGAACAGCGGGGATACGGCGCTGACGGAGGCGATGCGGCCGTTGCTGGACGACCCGAACGAGGTGGTGCGGGAAACTGCGATGTGGGCGCTGGGGCGGCTACAAAACAGCAACCGTTCGTCGTGAGCTTACCGAAGGGCTTCCTTCCCCTGCAACGAAGGGCAGGGCTTCGACCGGTTCAGCCCGAACGGATGGGATAGTCAAGCCGCCTTGCGCATCTCCAGCCGGTCCCAGATTTCCGCCAGCGCTTCCGTCAGCTCACGCATCATCGCTTCGTCATGCGCGGGACCGGGGGTGAAGCGCAGGCGCTCGGTGCCGCGCGGGACGGTGGGGTAATTGATCGGCTGGACGTAAACGCCATATTCCGCCAGCAGGATATCGCTGATCTTCTTGGCCTTTACCGGATCGCCGACCATCAGCGGCACGATATGCGTGGTGCCACTCATCACCGGCAGGCCGGCGTCCGCGAACATCGCCTTCAGCTTCGCCGCGGCCGCCTGCTGCCCTTCGCGCTCGACCGAGCTTTGCTTCAGGTGCCGCACGCTCGCCAGCACGCCCGCCACAAGCACCGGCGACAGCGAGGTGGTGAAGATGAACCCCGGAGCATAGGAGCGGATCACGTCCACGATCACCTTGTCGGCGGCGATATAGCCGCCCATCACGCCGAACGCCTTGCCCAGCGTGCCTTCGATGATGGTCAGCCGGTCCGCCACGCCTTCGCGCTCGGAGATGCCGCCGCCGCGCGGGCCATACATGCCGACGGCATGAACCTCGTCCAGATAGGTCAGCGCGTTATATTTGTCGGCGAGGTCGCAGATCGCCGCGATCGGGGCGACGTCGCCCTCCATCGAATAGACGCTCTCGAACGCGATCAGCTTCGGCGCGGAAGGATCGGCCGCAGCCAGCAATTCCTCCAGATGCGCCAGATCATTGTGGCGAAACAGGTGCTTCTCGCATCCGGAATTGCGGATGCCCGCGATCATGCTGGCGTGGTTCAGCTCGTCGGAGAAGATGATGCAGCCCGGCAGCACCTTCGCCAGCGTCGCCAGCGTCGCCTCGTTCGAGACATAGCCGCTGGTGAACAGCAGGGCACCTTCCTTGCCGTGCAGATCGGCAAGCTCGGCCTCCAGATCGACATGGTAATGCGTGTTGCCGCCGATGTTGCGCGTGCCGCCGGAGCCGGCGCCCACATCGTGCAGCGCCTCCTCCATGGCCGCGATCACCTTCGGATGCTGGCCCATGGCGAGATAGTCGTTGGAGCACCATACGGTGATCGGCTTCGGCCCGTTATGGCCCGCGAAGCAGCGTGCGTTGGGGAAACTGCCCTTGTTGCGTAGTATATCGATGAACACGCGATAGCGGCCCTCGGCGTGGAGCCGGTCGATCGCCTGATTGAACACACGCCCGTAATCGACAGGGCGCGCCCCTTTGTGCTCGATGCTCATGTCCGTGCCGCTTACCTTGATGTAAGCAGGGGCGCCAGCAAAATTGCCTGGGACATTTTGTCCCACCCCCTCGCGCCTCATAGCCGCTCGATCCCTGAGAAACCGTAACCGGCCAGCGCGGGGGCCAGCGCCGCGCCGCCCGCGCCCGTGAAAACCGCCACATCGTCGGCCTCCCGCGCGAAATCCTGCCCCTGAGTCAGATGAGCGATGCGGCGCGC
>JAYRJH010000250.1:2410-4661 GCA_041906415.1 Sphingomonas sp.
GGGAAATGCGTGCAGGCGTTGACGATCACGTCGATCGCCCCGCCGCCGGGCTGATCGAACAGCCCCGTCAGCACAGCGCGATAGCGCTCGGAATCGGCCGCCTCCCCACGCAATTTCGCCTCCGCGAGCTGCACCAGATCGGCCGAGCCGTGGCGGAGCACGCGGCAATCAGCAGCGAAGCGGGCGGTGAGATCGTCGACATAGGCCTGCCGCACCGTCGCCTCCGTGCCGAGAACGCCGATCGTGCGCGTCGCGCTCATCTCCGCGGCCGGCTTGATCGCGGGCACGGTGCCGACGATCGGCAGGTCCAGCGCGGCGCGCACCGCCGCCAGCGCGATGGTGGAGGCGGTGTTGCAGGCGATCACGATCAATCGCGGGCGGTAGCGCTCCGCCAGCCGCCCCAGCAACGCGGGCACGCGCGCGGCGATCTCCCCTTCCGTCTTCACGCCATAGGGAAAGCCGGCCGAATCGGCGACATAAACGAAGCGCGCATCCGGCACGGCGGCCCGCGCGGGCGCGACGATCGACAGCCCCCCCACCCCGGAATCGAAGAACAGGATCGGCCGCGCATCGCTCATACAGCGGGAATTAGAGCCGCCGCGCGACGAGACAAGCCCTTCCCTCGCCCCGCCCTTGTCGGCTAGGACATGCGGCCTGTTAGGGGGAGTGTCACGGTGGATACCGCACCTGTCTGGATCGCGCCGGCGGCCGCGCTGGTGATCGGCTATCTGCTGGGTTCGATACCCTTTGGGGTGATCCTCACCCACATCTCCGGCGCGGGCGACCTGCGCCAGATCGGCTCCGGCAACATCGGCGCGACCAATGTGCTGCGAACCGGGCGCAAAGGGCTGGCGGCGGCCACGCTGGTGCTCGATCTGCTCAAGGGCCTGGCCGCCGTGCTGATCGTGGCACACGTCTTTCCCGGAGACGGCGCGCTGGCGGCGGCGGGGGCGTTCTTCGGCCATTGCTATCCGATATGGCTCGGTTTCCGGGGTGGCAAAGGCGTGGCGACCTTCATGGGGATCGTCCTGGCGCTGCACTGGCCGCTCGGACTGGTCTACGCAATCATATGGCTGGGGCTGCTGGCGATCACGCGCGTCTCATCGCTGGCCGGGATGGCGGCGGCGGTGTCCGCGCCGATCGCCGCGATCGCGTTCGGCCGGATCGATATCGTGCCGCTGCTGATCGCGCTCTCGCTGATCGTGTTGTGGAAACATCGCGCGAATATCGCCCGGCTGCTCTCCGGCACGGAGCCGAGGATCGGCGGCGGCAAGGGTGGCTGACGCGGATCGGCTGCGGCTGATCCGCACGCCCGGCATCGGCCCCGTCACCTGGCGGCAACTGATCGCCCGCTTTGGCGATGCGACTCACGCGCTCGCCGCGATCCCCGATCTCGCGAAACGCGGCGGCGGACGCGCGCAGACCCCGCCGGACCTGCGCGCGATCGAGCGCGAGATGGCGCGCGTGGCCGAACTCGGCGCGCGCTATCTGTTCCTCGGCGATGCGGACTATCCGCCCCTGCTCGCCGAACTGGAGAGCGCACCGCCCGCGATCATCGTGCGCGGCAATATCGCGCTGGCGCGGCGCCCGGCGGTGGCGATCGTCGGCGCGCGCAACGCCTCCGCCGCCGCCTGCCGCTTCGCGCGCCAGATCGCGCATGAGCTGGCGAACGAGGGCGCGGCCGTCATCTCCGGCCTCGCGCGCGGGATCGACACGGCGGCGCACATGGGGGCGGGCCCCGCCACGATCGCGGTGATCGCCGGCGGGATCGACGTGGCCTATCCTCCCGAGAACGCCGCGCTTCAGGAGCGGATCGCGCAGGAGGCCCTGCTGATCGCCGAAATGCCGCCCGGCACCGAGCCGCGCGCACGCCACTTCCCGCACCGCAACCGCATCATCGCCGGGCTTGCGGCGGGGACTTTGGTGGTGGAGGCCGCGCCGAAATCCGGCTCGCTCATCACCGCGCGGCTGGCGAACGAGGCGGGGCGCGAGGTGATGGCCGTGCCCGGCAGTCCGCTCGACCCGCGCGCGCAGGGCTGCAACCTGCTGATTCGCGAGGGCGCGACCCTGATCCAGACCGCCGCCGACGTAATGGAGCAGATCCGCCCGTTCGACACCCGCTCGGTCCGCTCGCCGGCCACCCCCTTCGACGCGCCGCCCCCGGCGGATACGGACGATGGCGCGCGTCGGGAAGTGACGGCGCTGCTCGGCCCGGTGCCGGTGATGGTGGACGAGGTGATCCGCCAGTCCG
>JAYRJH010000251.1:0-4646 GCA_041906415.1 Sphingomonas sp.
AACCGCATGGCGCACGTCCATCTCGAACTCGGGCCGCCGCGCGCCAAGATCAATGCGCTGCTGCTCAACTTCCCCGGCCTGAGCGACCATATCGCGCCCCATATCGACGATGTGCATATCCTGGACGCGGCGGGACAGCGCCTGACCGCCATGAGCAAGGGACGCCTTGTCGTTCCCGCCGCCGGCGGCGCGGTGAGTATCGTCGCCGAGGCCTGGGACCAGGTGGACGGCAATGCCGCCCGCCGCCGCCTCGGCCTTTACGAAGCGGGTTTCCAGATCCTGAAGGCCGACGGCGCTCCGGCCCACGGCTTCGGAAAGCCGCGCATCACGATCATGTTCGATCGTCTGCCGAACGATCCCGACGCCGCCAGGGTCGTCTATGCCCCCGCCAGCGGCGACACGGTCCATAGCGACCAGCGGACGCGCTTTCTCTATGTCGTCACCAACATAGCACGGCATGGCCGCATCGCGCGGGGCGGCTGGAGCCCGGCGGACCTTCCGCCCGGCGACTATACGATCCGCATCCATGCCGCCGACCGGGCCGGCAATGTCGCGTCGGCCGGACGCGATCTCCCGATCACGATCCGTTGAACGACCGAGGAGGGACGTTCGGCCCTAGACCAGCCCGAGATCGCGCGGCTTCGTATCGGGGAACAGCGTCGCCAGCCGTTCCGCGCCCAACCCGTATTGGCGCTGGACGATGCCGCCGATCAGCGCGCGATAATCGGTAAGCACCGGCAGGTCGCGCCCCTGATTGAGCGTCGCGGGCGACAGGGCGACCTGCTCGCCCGCCATCCGGCCGCCGGAAACGCCGCCGCCCATCACCCAATAGATGCTGCCGTGCCCGTGGTCGGTGCCCTTGTCGCCATTCTCGCGGAATGTACGCCCGAATTCGGAGACGACCACCACCGTCGTGCCGCGCCATGCCTCCGGCCCGATCGCCTGCGCGAACGCCGCCAGCCCGCGCCCCAGCTCGCCGATGCGATCCGCGAGATAGCCGGTCGCGCCGCCCTGATTGACGTGCGTGTCCCACCCGCCGACATCGACGAAGGCAAGGTTGAACTGGTCGCGCATCAGCGTGCCGATCCGGCCGGCGGAAAGCGCGAAGCCCTTTGCGCTCACCGCACCCCGGCTCGCCGCCTTCATCTCCTCGTCCAGCGTGCGATAGACGGTGTCGCGCACGGCGAAACCTTCCGTCACCGATCGCGCCAGCGTGGGCTGGGCGGCATACATGCCCTCGATCAACTTCGCCTGCCGCTGGTCGATCGGCTTGCCCACATTGGCGAGCGCGAGATTCGGCACGGGCGACCCGCCGCCCCGGAAGCAGAGCGGAAGCTGGTCGGTGAAGGAAATCGGCCTGTCGCCGCGCCCCAATATCTCCGCCAGCCGCGCCATGAAGCCGGAGCCGTAGTCGCGATGCCCGCCGATCGGCTGCCCCAGCTCGATCGTGTCCTGCGTCTCGAAATGGCTGCGGCTCATGTCGTCCGTGCCGGCGAAGGGGACGAACGCGATCCGGCGCTGTTGCCACAAGGGCAGGATGCTGTCCTTCAGCGCGGGATGGAGGCTCCAGCCCGCGTCGAGCGGCAGCGGGGCTTTCGGATCGTTCGGATCGGGCTTGCCGAGCGCGATCGTCGGCCGAGCCTGATGGTAGAAATCGCTGCCGGTGGGCGCGATCACGTTGGTCGCGTCATAAGCGCCGCGCAGGAACACGACGAGCAGGCGGCTCCCCGCCTGCGGCGCGGCGAAGGCGCGTCCGGCGACGACAAGCGGGGCGAGCGCGGCCGCGCCTTTCAGCAGATCGCGGCGATGGACATGCGGCATCATGGCGGGGCTTCCTTTCAGCGGTGCATGAATTCGGGGGAGGAGAGGAACAGCGCATTCCATTCCTGCGGCGAGGTGGCCTGCGACAGCGCGGCGCGGGTGGCCGCGCCGAGCGTTCCCTGCAAGCCGTCGAAATAAAGCGCGTTCTGCAATTGCGGGAAAGCGGGGCGATCCGCATCGGCGCCGGGCAGGCGGAACAGGCCATAGGCTCCGCCGCCGATCTGCTTCGCGATATCGAAGCGCGTCGCCATCTGCCCTGGGCCGTTCCATGCGCTGGCGTGCAGGTCATATCCGTCGGGCGTTTCGTGATCGTAGAGGCCCTGGCCCATGCGGTTGAGCCAGTTGACGATCGGCTGGGCGTTCAGGATCACGCGGTCGCCATAGGTGAGCCGCACCGCCGAGACGGCATAGTGGATCGGATCCTTGAACGTCTTGCCGAGCGAGGCCGCGAATTCGGGCGAGCGGATCATCGCGCGCATCACCTGCGCGATATCGCCATGCGTGCGCCGGAAGGTCTGCGCCATGCGATCGACCAGCGCGGGCGGCGCTTCGCCCATGAAGAAGGTCGCGATCTGCGCGGAGACATGATGCGCGGTGGCCGGCGCCTCGGCGATCAGGTCCAGCGCCTGCTCCACCTCGCCGAAGCCGGACCCGTGGATGGTGTGGCCCAGGAAGTGCTTCTCCCCGAAATCGTGGCGGGCGGGATTGAACTCGAACAGCCCGGCGCGGAGATAGAGCGGCTGAAGCTGCGGGCGCAGCCGGGGCGCGTCGGGCTTGAGGTCCACGCCCACGCCGGTCAGGATGCGCGCCAGCTCCTGCACGTCCTGCTGGCTGTAGCCGGAGCCGACGCCCATCGTGTGCAATTCCATGATCTCGCGCGCGTAATTCTCGTTGATGCGCCCGGCGGCATTCTGGTCGTTGTCGAGATACCGCAGCATCGCCGGATGCCGCAGCGTCGCCTCCAGCAGGTCGCGGAAACGGCCGAACGCATGGGCGCGGATCACGTCCTCATAATCGCCCACCATCGCGCGGATGTCGCGCTTGCGGGCCTGCACGTTGAAATGGTTGAACCAGAACCATGTCATCTGCTCGCGCAACTGATCCGGTGCATAGAGGTCGCGCAGGATCGATCGCGTGCGCGCCTCGTTCGCGAGGTCGTTCATGCTTTTCTGATAGGCTTCGCGCGCCGCCTTCTTCCGGTCGGGATCGGCGATCGCATTGGCGTCGCGCTGCATGGCCTGCTGCTCGACCACGATTTGGGCGAGAGGCTCGCGCGTGATCCGCATCCGCGCCACCTGCGCGTCGGCTTCGGGCGGAAGGGGTGCGGGCGGCAGCGTGAGCTGCGCGTCGAGCCAGCGTTCGCCGCCCGGCGCGTCCTTCCCGGCGAGATCGGCCGCGGTGACGCCCCATGTCAGCCGGTTGGCCCATGCGATGCGGCCCGCGACCGGCGATGACGGCGCAGCGGCGACCGGGACGCTCCCGCAGAGCGCCGCCAGGATCGCGATCGAACCTCCGACCCGCATGTTCAGCCTTTTTCCGAAGCTTGTCAGGCGCGCACATTGCCCGCGCGCGACTGAACCATGGCTGACGCGTTCATGAAAAAACGGAAATGTTCGCGGGAACAATCGGCCGGGAGCCGCGTCGGCATGATCGGGCCGGACTCCCCGGCGGGAAGGCGATATCATGCGGCGTTACAAGGTCGGCTATCTGATCGGCAGCCTTGCGAGGGAATCGATCAATCGCAAGCTGGCGCGCGCGCTCATCAGGCTGGCGCCGGAGAATCTCCGGTTCACCGAGATCCCGTTCGCGGACCTGCCGCTCTACAGCTATGATTATGATGCGGATTATCCGCCGGTGGCGCGCGCGTTCAAGGATGCGCTCAGGGCCGTCGACGCGCTGCTGTTCGTGACGCCGGAATATAATCGCTCGATCCCCGGCGGCCTGAAGAACGCGATCGACTGGGCCAGCCGGCCCCATGGCACCAACAGCTTCACCAACAAGCCCTCCGCCGTGATCGGCGCATCGCCCGGCGCGATCGGCACGGCGGTGGCGCAGCAGAGCCTGAGGAGCGTGCTCGGTTTCTGCAACTCGCCGCAGATGAACGCGCCGGAAGCCTATATCCAGTTCAGGCCGGGCCTGATCGGCGACGACGGCGAAGTCTCCGTGGAATCGACCGAGCAGTTCCTGCGCAAATATATGGAGGCGTTCCACCTCTTCATCGCCCGGGTGCTTTCGGTGCTGCCGAACGACGCCTGAGCGATCGGCAGTTCGATCAGGGATGGAACAGGACCGTGGCGCGAAGCCCGGTTTCCCCGGCGTCCTCCAGCATCAATTGCCCGCCGTAGAAGTGGAGCAGGTCCGCGGTCGCGGCGAGGCCAAGGCCGGTGCCGGGCGTCAGGGGATCGAGCCTTGTCCCCACCGCCATCACGGTCTCGCGCT
The DNA here is from genome assembly GCA_041906415.1 of Sphingomonas sp. GTDB lineage: Bacteria > Pseudomonadota > Alphaproteobacteria > Sphingomonadales > Sphingomonadaceae > Sphingomonas. The sequence continues at coordinate 4,261 of JAYRJH010000251.1, forward strand.
GGTCGCGCGGGATGCCCGGGCCGTCATCGCATATCTCGATGAAGTTGGGGCCGCCCCTTATGACGATGCGCCGCCGCGCCCATTTGCAGGCGTTGTCGATCAGGTTCGAGAGGATTTCGGCGCAATCCCCACGGTCGCACGGCAAGCGGAGCCGCTCGGGCAGATCGGTCTCGATGATGAGATTGCGGTCGGCGTGAAGGCGATGCATGGCGTCGACGATCCGGGCGAGAAGCGGCGCGACTTCGGTCAGCGTGCCCGCGCCGCGCGTGCCCGCCGCGGCCGCGCGCGTCAGGTGATAGTCGATCTGGCGCTGCATCAGGGCGCTGCGGGCCAGCAGGAAGTCCGCCGTCTCGACATGGCCGGACAGGCGCAGCTGCTCGGCCTCG
>JAYRJH010000252.1:0-4605 GCA_041906415.1 Sphingomonas sp.
GTTCGGCGCGGTCTGCGATCCCGCCTGCGACGCGCTGGTGCGCCACCTGCGCCCGGAACAGGCGATCCTCGGCCTGCGCAAGGAACTCACCCTGTTCGCCAACCTTCGCCCCGCGAAGCTGTTCGCCGGGCTGGAGGACGCCTCCGCGCTGCGCCCCGAAGTGGCGCGCGCGATCGACCTGCTGATCGTCCGCGAGCTGAACGGCGACGTCTATTTCGGCGAGAAGGGGATGCGCGCCACGCCGTCCGGCCTGCGCCAGGGCTATGACGTGATGAGCTATGACGAGGCGGAGGTGCGCCGCATCGCCGTCGCCGGGTTCGAGGCCGCGCGGCGCCGGCGGGGGAAGCTCTGCTCGGTGGACAAGGCCAATGTGCTGGAAACCTCCCAGCTCTGGCGCGACGTGGTGATCGAGACGGCGGCGGATTACACCGATGTCGAGCTGAGCCACATGTATGTCGACAATGCAGCGATGCAGCTCGTTCGCGCGCCGGGGCAGTTCGACGTGATAGTCACCGGCAATTTGTTCGGCGACATATTGTCCGATCAGGCTAGCATGTGTGTCGGCTCGATCGGACTCTTGCCGTCCGCCTCGCTCGATGCGGCGGGGAAGGGGTTGTATGAGCCGATCCATGGCTCCGCGCCGGATATCGCCGGGCAGGGCAAGGCCAATCCGTGCGCGGCGATCCTTTCCGCCGCTATGATGCTGCGCCATTCGCTGGGCGAGGCGACCGCGGCCGACCGCATCGAAGCGGCGGTGGCGGCGGCGCTCGCATCGGGCAAGCGCACGGGCGATCTGGGCGGGCTCTGTTCCACGCGCGAGATGGGCGAAGCGGTGCTGGCGGCGCTTTGAGCCCGTCAGATCCACGAGGGCAGCAAGGTCCAATATTGGAAGGCCTTCGCGCCCGGAAGCGGCAACGCGGCCAGTACCGGGAAATAGCCGAGGAACAGGACGAACGCCGCGCCCGCGAACGCTTCATCCCATCGTCCCAGCCTGTCGCGCCAATGATCGAAGGCCGCGGCGATGGCGATCACGATGAAGATGCTGGATGGATAGTAATAATAATAGAATCCCAAAGACTTGGGAATGACCGCGAAGATCGCGACGCTCGCCCCCCATAAGGCGAAGGCGGCGAGCAGGCGTGGGCTGCGACTTCTGAACCACCCCCATGCGCACATCGCCACCGCCACCAGACCGCTCCACATGATGAGCGGATTGCCGATCATGAAGACGCCGCGCCGCGCTCCGTCCACCTGCTCGTAAAGATACCAGATCGGCCGGATCAGCAACGGCCACGACCACCAGCTCGATTGATAGACATGGTGCGGCAGCACCTGGACTTGCTGCGAATACATATATTTCTGGAGCGGGATCAGCCCGCTCCATGTCAGCGGCTCCGCCTTGAAGTGGAAGATGGGGAGGAAGGTCGCGAAATAAGCCGCGATCGAAACCAGGCCGAGCACCGCCAGCGCAGGCAGCGGGCGTAGCCCCGGCCAGCGCCGCGTGTCCGCATGCTTCATCGCCAGCATCGCGATCCCGGCGAAGGCGACATAAGGCGCGGCCGCCCATTTGCAGGCCGTCGCCGCGCCGAGCAAAGCGCTGGCCGCGAACCATTCTCCCCATCCACCTTTGCGCATCGCCCATGCGATCATTGCGATGGCCGAAAGCAGGAAGGCGGCCATGAACGTATCGAGCATCGCGATCCGCGCCTGCACGAAGATCGTGAAGTTCAGCATCGCCAGCACGCCGGCGAACAGGCTGGCGCGCAGCCGCCCGGTCATCTGCTGGACGATCGCGAAGACCGCCACCACCGTCGCGGCTCCGGCGAGCGTGGACATGAAGCGCCAGCCCAGCGGATTGTCTCCGAACAGCCGGATGCCGATCGCAATCAGTTCCTTGGCGAGCGGCGGATGCTCGACGTTGATGAGCCGCGAATGATCCAGGAATGTTCGCGCGGCGGCGACATAATAGATTTCGTCGAACATCAGCTTGTGCGGGATGCCGACGCGCACGAGGAACAATGCCTCTGCCACCGCGCCCAGCAGGATCGCCACGGGAAGCGGCGTGCGCGGAATCCACGGATTCGCCGTTGTCGCCATTGCCCGACGTGTAAGTGGGCCGGGCATATTCGCCAAGCGCAGACCTTGCGATCCACCGGCATTTGCGGGAAAGGGCGGGCCATGAAACGCCGCACAGGACAAGACCGCTCGATCACCGCCAACTGGCGCCCGGCCACCCGCGCGATTCGCGGGGGCACGATGCGATCGGAGTTCGGCGAGACCTCGGAGGCTTTGTTCCTCACCTCCGGCTACGCCTACGATTGCGCGGGCGATGCCGCCGCGCGCTTCGCTGGCGAGCAGGAAGGAATGACCTATTCCCGCCTCCAGAATCCGACGGTGCAGATGCTGGAGGAGCGCATTGCCCTGCTGGAGGGCGCGGAGGCGTGCCGCACCATGGCGTCCGGCATGGCCGCGATGACAGCGGTGCTGCTGTGCCAGTTGCAGGCGGGGGACCATGTGGTCGCGGGCCGCGCGGCCTTCGGCTCGTGCCGCTGGCTGGTCGATACCTTGCTGCCGAAGTTCGGCGTGGCGACCACGGTGGTCGACGCCCGCGATCCGCAGGCGTTTCAGGATGCGGTGCGGCCGGAGACGAAGCTGTTCTTCTTCGAGACGCCCGCCAACCCGACCATGGATATCGTCGACCTGCGCGCCGTATGCGGCATCGCGCGCGAACGTGGCATCACCTCGGTGGTGGACAACGCCTTCGCCACGCCCGCGCTCCAGCGCCCGATGGAACATGGCGCGGACGTGACGGCCTATTCCGCGACGAAGATGATGGACGGGCAGGGCCGCGTGCTCGCCGGCGCGGTGTGCGGATCGAAGGATTTCATCGAGAACACGCTTCTTTCCTTCACCCGCAACACCGGGCCGACGCTTTCGCCCTTCAACGCCTGGGTGGTGCTGAAGGGGCTGGAGACGCTGGACCTGCGCATCCGCCGCCAGTCCGAAAGCGCGCTGAAGGTGGCGCGCTTCATGGAGGGCCGCGCGCCGCGCGTGCTCCATCCGGGGCTGCCGAGCCATCCGCAGCACGAGCTTGCCATGTCGCAGATGGATGCCGTCGGCCCGATCTTCGCGTTCGAGGTGGATGGCGGGCGCAAGCAGGCGCACGCATTGCTCGATGCGCTCCAGGTCATCGACATTTCGAACAACATCGGCGATTCCCGGTCGCTGATGACGCATCCGGCCACCACTACCCACGCTTCCGTCGCGGAGGACAAAAGGCTGGAGATGGGCGTATCCGACGGCATGCTCCGCCTGAACGTGGGGCTGGAGGACGTGGACGACCTGATCGAGGATCTCGATCAGGCGCTCCGCGTCGCGGGATTGTGAAGGCGCTCTTCCCCTATCAGGAAACCACGCACGGCGTGACCGTGCGCGTATCGGTCAGCTATCTGCCCGAACAGTCGGAGCCGGCGCGGGGACGCTGGTTCTGGGCCTATCACATCCGGATCGAGAATGACGGCGCGCAGACGGTGCAGCTTCTCACCCGCCACTGGATCATCACCGACGCGCGGGGCGCCCGGCATAATGTTGAGGGTGAGGGCGTGATCGGCGACAAGCCGGTGATCGCGCCGGGCGGCAGCTATGATTACGTTTCCGGCTGCCCGCTCGCGACCTCGAGCGGATCGATGCGCGGCCATTATCGGATGATGGGTGCGGACGGCGCGTCGTTCGACGTGGCCATCCCGCTCTTTGCCTTGCTTGCCCCGGCGGTCGGCGCATGAAGCGGACGCACCTGCCCCTGAACGGGCTTCGCGTGCTGGATGCGGCCGCGCGGCACCTTTCCTTCACGCGCGCGGCGGACGAACTGGCTGTTACGCCCGCGGCGGTCGGCCAGCAGATCCGCGCGCTGGAGGACACGCTGGGCGTCGTGCTGTTCCGCCGCACCACCAAGGGGCTGGAACTGACGCCTGAGGGCGAGGCCGGGCTGGCCGCGTTGCGCGACGGCTTCCTCAACTTCGAGGAATCGGTGCGCGCGATGCAGGCGGGCCAGTCCTCCAAGTCGCTGACGATCGCCGCTCCGCGCGACGTGACGCATAAATGGCTGATGCCCCGACTCGCCGAAATCGCGCGCGGAGACATGGACATGCGCTTCGTCCTCGTCGCGGCGGACGACGTGATCGATTTCACCGAGGCGAACCTCGATCTCGCGATCCGCTGGGGCGAAGGCCCCGGCGTGCATGAAGGCGAGGCGCTGGAGAGCGAGGGCATGATAACGATCGAGCGCCCCGGCGGAACCAGCGAGTTGCGCATCGCATGGCCCGGCTGCGGCGCTGAGGACGCCTCCGCCCCGATCCGGGTGGCGGACGCTGGGCTGGCGATCGATGCGGCGGCCGAGGGGCTGGGGCGCGCGACCGTGCCGGAACTGCTCGCCGCGCGCGATCTGGCGACGGGCCGCGTGGCGCGCGTCGGCGAAGCGAAGGCGTCGCGGCTCGGTTATTGGCTCGTCGCCCCGCTGCCGCAATGGCGACAGAGGAAGGTGCAGGCGCTGGTGGACGCGCTGACGGCCTGAAGGCCGGATTTGAAGCAAGCGCCGCGTTGGTCTAT
>JAYRJH010000253.1:0-1184 GCA_041906415.1 Sphingomonas sp.
GTGATAGGAAGCCACCTCCAGCTTGCCATCGTTCAGGTTGAGGGCGGCCCAGCCGCTGCCGAAATGGCCAACCGCTTCCGTCTTGAGCTTCTCGATAAGACCATCGATCGACCCGAAGCCCTCATCGATGAGCCGCAGCAGTTCGCCTGTCGGCTGCTTTGGTTCAGGGGACAGCCCCAGCCAGTAGAAACTATGGTTCCAGATCTGGCCGACCTGATTGAACAGCCCCTTCGGCCCATTGGTCGCGGTAAGTTCGATCAATTCGACCAGCGACCTTCCTTGATATTCCGGATCGGCAGCGACCAGCTCATTGGCCTTCACGACATAGGCATTGTGATGCTTGCCGTGGTGATAGTCGAAGGTTTCAGCCGAAATGAGATCGCCAAAAGCGTCCTTGGGATAAGGAAGCGCGGGTAGTTCGAATGCCATTGTCTTCTCCTTGTATTCTTGAAGCGGGTCAGTAACGTCGCCGATTCTTCCGGCGCCTTCAACGATCAATGTCCGACCCGTTCGCGCTCTCCGGCGGGGCGCCGGTCAAAGGCGATCGAGGCCGGCCCTGCCGGAAGGCCGCCCTCGCTACCAATGCCGCAAGCGCGAGGACCGGCACCGGCACGAGCGCATGGAGGTAATCGCCATGAAGGATGAGGGTGGCCACCGCCGCTCCCATGATGGCGGCGCCAAGCCCCGCCCCGATCAGGCGCGTTCGTTTGCCGAACAAGAGCAGAGCAGCCGCCATTTCGAGCGCGGCAGTCACATAATGGAACCATGAGGGATAGCCCCAGGCCACATATCCCGCCCTGGTTTCCACGGAGGCCAGCGCATTGGCCAGCGACCCGACGATAAAGAATGCGCCAAGCAGCCAAGGTAGGAGCGTGCGTGCGAGCTGCGCCATCACTCGGGCCTGCCGCTGCTGGTGGAAGATGTCGCGCCCACGTCCGGCGTGGGAAGGCTCTGCCAACCGCCGCCAAGCGCCTTGAACAGATCAACACGGGCGGAGGAGAGGCGCTGAACCGATGCGGCATAGGCGCTTCGCGCGCTGAGCAAGTCGGCCTGTGCGACCAGCACATCGAGATAGCCGACCGATCCGGCCTTGTAGCGCAGATCGGCAAAACGATGGGCCTGCTCCGAGCGCTGCTGCGCCTCACGCAAGGCATCGAGCCGCTCCTGTTCGCTTGCGACGTTGG
>JAYRJH010000253.1:1194-4590 GCA_041906415.1 Sphingomonas sp.
CGACCTCCTTGAGCGCCGTGATGACCCTGCCGTCGAACGTGGCGAGCGAGGCGTCGCCCTGTGCCTCAGCCTGGCGGATGCGTGCGCGGGCGACGCTGATGTTCGGGAAGCTCCATGAGATCAGCGGCCCTAGCGAGAACGAGAAGGAATCGCTTCCCCTCACGCTGTCGTTGCGGAAGAAATTGCCCGAGCCGCCGAGGCTGATCCGGGGATAGAGATCCGCCGTCGCGACGCCGATCCGCGCCGTGTCGGCCGCCAGCTGCCGCTCGGCCTGGCGCAGATCCGGACGCCGCCGAAGCAAGGCGGCGCCGTCACCGACCGGAAGCACTCCGGCGGGTTCGGGCGGGGTCTGGCATTGCCGCGCGGTCTCGGGGAGTTCGCTCGGAGCGGCGCCAAGCAGCGCCGCCAGCTCGAACAAGGCGACCTGGCGCTGGCCTTCGAGCGCGGGGATGGCCGAACGCGCGGTCGCCGCGGCGGCGCCGGCCCGCTCGACGTCGAACTTGCCGACCGATCCGGCGCGCTCCTGCGCGGTAACGAGCGCCAGGCTGTCGGTGCTCGTCTTGTGGGACTGGCGGGCGACATCGAGCGCGAAAGCCGACGCGCAGGCATTGAGATAGGCGCGCGTGGTTTCGGCGGCGACCGTGACGCGCACGGCGTCGCGCGCGGCCTCGATCGCCTCGGCATCGGCGCGCGCGGCCTCGATCGCGCGGCCGACGCGGCCGAACAGGTCCGCTTCCCATGAGAGCGACATGCCCGCGAACCCGGACCATTGTGCATCGCCAAGCCCGCCGGGCACGGCGCCCTGTCCCCCGGGAGTGCCGTCGCCATAGCTGACGCCGCCGCTGAGGTCGGTCGAAGGCAGGCGGCCCGCGCGCGCCTCGCTCAGGACGGCGCGCGCCCTCGCGAGGTTGGCCGATGCCACCCTGAGATCGGTATTGGCGGCAAGCGCCTGCGACACCAGCGCGTCCAGAACGGGATCGCGGTAAAGCCGCCACCAGTCATCGGGCAGCTCGGCCGTCGGATCGATACCCGCCGCCTGGGTCACGAAGGGGGCTGCCGTGGCGACAGGCGGCTTTGGCCGTTCATAGGCCGGGCCAACCGCGCAGGCAGAAGCGAGGAGCGGTGTCAGCACGGCAAGGTATTTGAGCTTACGCATGGGCGAGCCCTCCTTCGATGGTGGGTTCATCCTGGCGCTCGTCGGTGTCATCTTCCTGGCGCTTGGGCCGGTGGTCCGCCGCCAGCAGCGTGTAGATGGTCGGCAGCACGAACAGGGTGAACAGCGTGCCGACAAGCATGCCCATCACCACGACGATGCCGATGGCGAAGCGGCTGTTGGCGCCGGCTCCGCCGGCGAAGAGCAGCGGTATGAGACCGGCCACCATGGCGGCGGTGGTCATCAGCACCGGACGCATACGCACGGCGGCGGCATGCCGGATCGCCTCCATCCGGTCCCATCCCTCGTCCTGCTGCATCTGGTTGGCAAAGGACACCATGAGGATGCCGTGTTTGGAGATGAGTCCGATGAGCGTCACGAGACCGATCTGGGTGTAGATGTTGAGCGTGGTGAAGCCGAGATAGAGCGGCACGAGCGCGCCGCAAACCGCGAGCGGCACCGTCACCAGGATTACCAGCGGGTCGCGGAAGCTCTCGAACTGCGCGGCCAGCACGAGGAAGATCACGATCAGCGCGAAGCCGAAGGAGATAGTGAGTTGGTTGCCCTCCTGCACATATTGGCGGCTGTTCGAGAGCCAGTCGACCGTCGTTCCGGCCGGCAGAGGCTGGCTTTGCAGGAAATCGACCGCCTGGCCCATCGTCACGCCGGGCAGCAGCACCGCCGAAAGCGTCGCCGAGTTCATCTGGTTGAACTGCGGAAGCCGGTTGGGCTGCGGCCGAACCTCGACGCTCGTCACCGTGGAAAGCGGCACGAGCTTGCCGGACGAGGCGCGCACATAGAACTGGCCGAGATCGTCAGGGGTCAGCCGCTTGCCCTGCGGCACCTGCGCGATCACGTCATAGGAGCGATCGTGCCAGTTGAACCGGTTGATATAGTTTTCGCCCACCATGACCGCGAGCGTATCGGCAATCTGGGACATCGAGATGCCCATCTCACCCGCCTTGGCATGGTCGATGCTGATATGTGCTTCGGGGCTGTCGAACGCGAGATCGCTGTCGACGAAAGCGAACAGGCCGCTGCCCCAAGCCGCCCCCTTGATCCCTTCCAGCGTCTTGTAGATTTCGGGGAAGTCGTCGGCCGAACGGATGACCATCTGCACCGGCAATCCGCCGCTGCCTGCCGGGAGCGGGCTGTCCTGGAACGCGGTGGCATAGATGCCCGTCACCGCGCTGGTCTTGCCGGCAAGTTCGGCCTGCAGCTCATCGGCGCTGCGTGAGCGTTCCGACCATTCAGACAGGATGATCCCGCCAAAGCCGCTGGTCGTGCCGTTGACGCCGCCGGCATCGAACCAGCTCCAGCGGTATTCGGGGAAGGTGTGGAAGATCCGCTCCACCTCGGCATTGAAGCGCGAGATGTAATCGATGTTCGAATACTGCGGAGCTTTCGTGGCGACGAAGATGTAGCCCATGTCCTCCTGCGGCGCGAGTTCGCGCTGGCTGCCGGTGAACAGGACGACAATCGCTCCGAGCATCGCCGTGCCGACGATCAGCACCGCGCCACGCGCGGCGAGCGTCTTGTCGAGCAGGCGCACATAGCCGCCCGAAAGCCGGTGCATGTTGCGCTCGATCGCCTGTGCAAGCCTGCCCTCGTTCATTTTCGAGGTCAGCAGCTTGCCGCTCATCATCGGCGACAAGGTGAGCGCAATGACCCCGGAGACGATCACCGACCCCGCCAGGGTGAAGGCGAACTCGCGGAACAGGGCGCCGGTTAGGCCGCCCATCAGGCCGATCGGCGCATAGACCGCGGCAAGCGTGATGGTCATGGCGATGACCGGGCCGATGATCTCGCGCGCGCCGAGCAGCGCCGCATTCAGCGGTTTCAGGCCGTCCTCGATATGACGATGGATATTCTCCACCACGACGATGGCGTCGTCGACCACGAGGCCGATCGCCAGCACCATCGCGAGCAATGTGAGCAGGTTCAGCGAGAAACCGAAGGCCAGCATCAGCGCGGCCGTCCCGAGCAGCGAGAGCGGGATGGTGACGACCGGAATGATGACCGCGCGGAAGGTGCCGAGGAACAGGAAGATCACCACGATCACGATGATGATCGCCTCGATCAGGGTCTTCTGCACTTCCTCGATCGAGGCATCGACGAACTTGGCCGCATCAAACACGCTCGCGACCTTGAGGTCCGCGGGTGCGACGCGCTGGATATCGGGGATAAGCGCCTTGACGGCTTTGACGATCTCAAGCGGATTGCCATCGGGGGTCGGCGAGATC
>JAYRJH010000254.1:0-4590 GCA_041906415.1 Sphingomonas sp.
GAGCGACGGCGCGGTGTGGCTCATCAATTCCAACGTGCCCGAATTCAGCCACGGCAACCGCTTCAACCACGAGCCGCGCCGCCCGCGGAAGCTGCTGTTCCATGAGCGGGAGATCAACCGGCTGCGCGGCGCGGTGGAACGAGAGGGCATGACGCTCGTGCCGCTTTCCGTCTATTTCAACGGGCAAGGCCGCGCGAAAGTGGAGCTGGCGCTGGCCAAGGGCCGCAAGGCGCATGACAAGCGCGAGGCGATCAAGGAGCGCGACTGGAAGCGCGAGGCCGCCCGCCTGATGCGCGAGCGCGGGTGATGGGCCCGTGGCAGAGGTTCACCGGCTGGTGCCGGCGCAACCTGCCCACGCGTGAATCCATGGCCGAGAGCCGATTGCTGCGCCCGGTGGCGCATCGTGTGCTGGCGCCGCATCTGTGGCGTTTCACCCGCCGCTCCGTGCCGCGCGGCGTGGCGCTGGGGATGGTGACGGGCATATTGTTCCCGGTCGCGCAAATCCCCTTCTCCGCGCTTCTGGCCCTGCCGCTGCGCGCCAATATCCCGGCCGCCGCGCTGACCACGTTCATCACCAATCCCGTCACGACCCCGCCTTTGTGGGTCGCGGCCTATTGGATCGGGAAGTGGGCATTGCACATCGACAAGGCCCTGCCCGGCGATCCGGTGCGCGATGCGGTGCAATCGGGCTGGATGCAGTGGCTGATGTCCGACGCGGCGCCCGCCACCGCGACGGGGCTGCTGATCGTGACGGGCGCGTTCGCGGTGGGCGGCTATCTGCTCTCGATGTTCGGCTGGCGGCTGTGGATCGCGCGCAAATGGCGCAACCGCCGCAACGGCGCGGGAGGCTGAGGATGGCGTCCCGGCCGCTCGTGCCCTCCGCTCCGCTCACGCCGCGCGCCGCGCTGCTGATCGCGCTGGCGGCGGGCGTGGCGGCTGCGTTGCTGGTGCTGTGGCTGGCGCGGAACGCTGTGTTCGCCGCCGGTTTCGGCGGAGCGGCGATCGCGCTGGGCGGAGCGGCCGTGGCGTGGCGCGCGCTGGCCCGGCCGCGCGACGAGGAAGCGGGCGAGGTCGATTGGGGCCTGGCGCGGGCGATCGCGGAGACGTCCCGCGATGCGATAGCGATCACCGATCGCGGCGGAAGGCTGGTCTGCGCCAACGATCGTTACGAGGCGCTGTTCGGCGGCTTCCCGACGCCGCCCGCCCTGCCGCTGGGCGAGGGCGGCGAGGCCGCGCTCGCCTCGGCGGGACGCACCGCGTGGCGGGACGGCATGGCCGGCGTTGCCCAGTTGCGGCTCGACCGGCGATTGGTGAGCGCGGAAATCCTCCGCGCGGGCGAGCGGCAGGACATGCTGGTCTGGCGGTTCGAGCGCGCGGCGGAGGCCAATCGCATCGATCGCCTGAACGAGGAGTTGATGGGGGACCTCGGCCTCCGCCTGGGCGAGGCCGGGATCATGGCGGCGATGATCTCGCCCGATGGACGCATCCTGGCGTCGAATCCCGTCTTCCGGCATCGCGCGCTGGGCCGGCGCGAGGGGCAGGTGGAGGGCATGGACTTCGCGCGCTTCCTCATCACCGACAGCCGCGGGATGGTGCGGTTCGAACGGGAGGGGCTGGACGGCAATCCGCTGCGGCTGGTGCAGGTGCCGTTCGGTGAGGCGGACGGCGGCCCGATCCTGATCGCCATGCTGGACGAGGAGGAGCTTCCCGCCATCGATGGCGCGAGCGCATCGAGCCATATCAACACGCTCGTCTCGCTGATGCCGGTCGGGATCGCGCTGGTCGATCGCGAGGGGCGGTTCGTGCAGATGAATGACGTGTTCTCGCGCGCGGCGGGGATCGATCCGGCCGCGCCGCCGCTCTATCCCGGCGATCTGGTGGTGCGCGAGGACAAGGCGGCGGTGGCCGACGCCGTGCGCCGTTTCGCCAACGGGGCGGCGCAATCGAGCGACATGGCGGTGCGCCTGCGCGATCACCCGGACGAGCCGATCGTGCTCACCATCGCGGGCGCGCGAGGCCTTGGCCCGGCGGCGGTGGTGCTGAGCCTCAAGGACAATAGCGAGGAATCGCGGCTGAAGCGCGAGGTGGCGCAGGCGACCAAGATGCAGGCGGTGGGCCAGCTCGCCGGCGGCGTCGCGCATGATTTCAACAATATCCTGACCGCGATCATCGGCCATTGCGACCTGATGCTGATGCGCCATTCGCCCGGCGACAGCGATTATGACGATATCCAGCAGATCCGCAGCAACTCGAACCGCGCGGCCGGGCTGACGCGGCAATTGCTCGCCTTCTCCCGCCAGCAGACCTTGCGGCCGCAGATATTGCAGCTGCCGGACGTGGTGTCCGAGGTTTCCAATCTGCTGAAACGGCTTCTGGGCGAAACGGTGACGCTGAACGTCAGCCACGGGCGCGATCTGGGGCCGGTGCGCGCCGATCCGGGACAACTGGAGCAGGTGGTGGTGAACCTCGCCGTCAACGCCCGCGATTCGATGGCGGCGAAGAATCCGCACGGCGGCGGCACGCTCACGATCCGCACCCGCGCCGTCGGCATGGCGGAGGCGCGCGCGCGCGCGCCGGACATCATGCCGGCCGCCGACTATACCGCGCTGGAAATCTCCGACACCGGCACCGGCATCCCGCCGGAGGTGCTGCCCAAGATCTTCGAGCCGTTCTTCACCACAAAGGAGGTGGGCAAGGGCACGGGGCTCGGGCTTTCGACCGTCTACGGCATCGTCAAGCAATCCGGCGGCTATATCTTCGCTGATTCGAAGCCGGGGCAGGGGGCGACCTTCACGATCTATCTGCCCGTCCACAACAACACCGCCGTGGCGCCAGCCCGCGTTTCCCCGCGCCAGCGGCAGGCGGACCTGTGGGGCACCGGCACCGTGCTGCTGGTGGAGGACGAGGCGATGGTGCGCGCGGTGGCCGAGCGCGCGCTCTCCCGCCAGGGCTATACGGTGCTGAGCGCGGAAAACGGCGAGGCGGCGCTGGAACTGCTCGAAAGCTGCCAGGCGCCGGACCTGCTGATCTCCGACGTGGTGATGCCCACGATGGACGGCCCCACCATGGCGCGCCACGCCCGGGAGCGTTATCCCGCGCTGCCGATCCTGTTCATGTCCGGCTATGCGGAGGAGCAGCTGCGCAAATCGATCGACCTGGACAATGTGGCCTTCCTGCCGAAACCCTTCTCCGTGCAGCAGCTTGCGGAAGCCGCGCGGGATGCGCTGGCGGGGGCGTGACGGCTTTGTTATGCCCTGACGCATGACAGACAAGGTGTTGATCGTCGAGGACGAGCCGCTGATCGCGATGATGCTGGAGGATTTCGTGGACGCGCTGGGCCGCGGCTGCGCGGGAACCGCCGCCAGCGTGGAGGAGGCGCTGACGCTGGTGGAGAGCGGCGGGATCGGTTGCGCGATTCTCGACGTGAATCTGCGCGCAGGCGAGAAAAGCTGGCCGATCGCGGATGCGCTGGCGGCGGCGAACATCCCCTTCGTCTTCGCGACCGGCGGCAGCAGCGACACGATCGAGGATCGCCATCGCGATCGGCCGCAGCTTATGAAGCCCTTCACGATGGACGGCGTGGAGCAGGCGCTGGCGAGGCTCGGCGGCTGAGATGATGCGCCCGCATCCGTCTGTCCTGATTCCCCTCGCGCTGCTTTGCGGCTGCAAGGCGCGTACGCCCCGTGCGCCGGAAGTGCCGGAGGCGGACCGGATCGCGTGCGCCCACGGCCCCGCGCCGCTTGCGCGCGATTGCTCCGTGGAGCGGGCAGGCGGAGCGCTGATCCTGCGCCATGCGGACGGCGGCTTCCGGCGACTCGCGGTGACGCGCGACGGCCATGGCGTTGCCGCGGCCGATGGCGCGGAGCAGGCGAAGACCACGATCGTGGGCAAGGATCTGATCGAGGTCGCGCTCGGCGGGGATCGTTACCGGCTGCCGGCGACGGTGGGCGCCGGAAAATGATCCCGCTCGATGGTCGGCCGATCCTGACGGCGGGGGAGATGCGTGCGGCGGAAGAGGCCGCCATCGCCGCAGGCTCCAGCGTCGAGGCGCTGATGGCGCGTGCCGGCGCCGCCGTGGCGGAGCAGGTGCGGCGGCTGGCCGGCGCTCAGGAGGTGCTGATCCTGTGCGGCCCCGGCAACAATGGCGGCGACGGCTATGTCGCGGCGCGTGTGCTGGCGGAGCGCGGCCATCCGGTGCGCATCGCGGCGACCGGCGAACCCCGCAGCCCGGCCGCGATCGCGGCGCGGGCGCGATGGGCAGGCCCGGTCGAATCGCTGGCGGAGGCGGGCCCCGCGCCGGTGCTGGTGGACGCCTTGTTCGGCACGGGCCTCACACGCGGGCTGGATGCGGGGACCGCGGGCGCGCTCTCCCGGCTGGCGGCAGCGGCGCGGCTTGCGATCGCGGTCGACCTGCCGAGCGGCGCAGCTACGGACGACGGGCGGCTCCTTTCTACGGTGCCCCTGTTCGACGTTACGCTGGCGCTGGGAGCGCTCAAGCCGTCGCACCTGCTCATGCCGGCGGCATCGCGCGCACGGCATGTCATCCCGCTCGATATCGGCGTATCGGCGGAAAGCGGGGTGCGTGTCCTC
>JAYRJH010000255.1:0-4588 GCA_041906415.1 Sphingomonas sp.
CGGCGAAGGCTAACCCGCGCGCGCTGGCCGGGCAGATCGCGGACGAGCTGCGCAAGCTGGACGAGGTAGCCGCCGTGGAGATCGCCGGCCCCGGCTTCATCAACATGCGGCTCACCGACGACACATGGCGCGCCGAGCTTTCCGCCATCCGCGATGCTGGCGGCGATTATGGCCGGTCGAGCCGCGGGCATGGCGTGCGGGTGAATGTGGAATATGTCTCCGCCAATCCCACCGGGCCGATGCACATGGGGCATTGCCGTGGCGCGGTGGTGGGCGATGCGCTCGCCGCCCTGCTGGAGTTCGCCGGCTATGACGTGACCCGCGAATATTATGTCAACGACGCGGGCGGCCAGGTGGATGTGCTCGCCCGTTCCGCGCACCTGCGCTACCGCGAGGCACTGGGCGAGGATGTAGGAGAGATACCGGAGGGCCTCTACCCCGGCGATTACCTTGTTCCCGTCGGCCGGGCGCTGGCCGACGAGTTCGGCGATCGTTACGTGAACGCCCCGGAAAGGGAGTGGCTGGTGCTGTTCCGCACCCGGGCGGTTGCGGCGATGATGGCGCTCATCAAGGCGGATCTCGCGCTGCTCGGCATCCATCACGCCGTCTTCGCGTCGGAGGCCGAGTTGCAGGCGGCGGGCAAGCCCGAAGCGGCCGAGAAATGGCTGCGCGCCCGCGATCTGGTCTATGACGGCGTGCTCGATGCGCCGAAGGGAGAGGTGCCGGAGGATTGGGAGCCGGTGGAGCTGCCCTTGTTCCGTTCCACGAAGTTCGGCGACGATCAGGATCGTCCGATCAGGAAGTCGAACGGCCAGTGGACCTATTTCGGCGCCGATCTCGCCTATCATTTCCAGAAGGCGCAATCGGCCGACGAGCTGATCGACATCTGGGGCGCGGACCATGCCGGCACGGTGAAGCGCATCACCGCCGCCGTCGCCGCGCTGACCGAAGGCCGGACGCGCTTCGACGTGAAGCTCGTCCAGATGGTCCGCCTGCTGCGTGGCGGCGAGCCGGTGAAGATGTCCAAGCGCGCCGGCAATTTCGTCACCCTCGCCGATGTGGTGCGCGAGGTGGGGAAGGACGTGGTGCGCTTCACCATGCTCACCCGCCGCGCCGACGCGCAGATGGATTTCGATTTCGCCAGGGTGGTGGAGGCGTCGAAGGACAATCCGGTGTTCTACGTGCAATATGCGCACGCCCGCACCGCCTCGCTCCACCGCCGCGCGGCGGAAGCCGGGATCGACGCCGGCGCGCCCGATCTGTCCCGTCTTGATACGGAAGAGCTTTCGCTGGTGAAGCTTGCGGCGCAATTTCCGCGCATCGTGGAAACGGCTGCGGCAGCGCGCGAGCCGCATCGGATCGCCTTCTATCTCTATGATCTTGCGGCGGCTTTTCATTCCCTGTGGAATGTCGGAAACGATCGGCCGGATCGTCGTTTCCTCGTCCCCGAAGATGCCGCGTCCAGCGCGGCGCGTCTGCTCTTGGCGGATGGATGCGCGCAAATTATCCGCAATGGGCTATCCATCATGGGTGTGGAAGCTGTCTCGGAGATGTGAGCCATGTCGGGCGGGGATGAGTTGAACCTGAGCAATCTGGACCGGCTGCCCTGGCTCGAATCCGCCGAGCCGGAGGATGAGGGCGGACCGGGCATCCTGCGCACCGTGATGCTGGTGCTGCTCGGGCTGCTGGTGCTGGCCGGTCTGATCTTCGGGGCATATCGGATGATGCGGCCCGGCGCGTCGGTTTCCGGCGGCGACGGCGCGCTCATCAAGGCGCCGCAGGGCGATTACAAGGTGAAACCGGAAGAGCCGGGCGGCCTGAAGGTGAGCGGGGAGGGCGATTCGGCGATCGCCACCAGCGCCGGCGCAAATTCCTCCGCCGCGATCGACCTGAAGGCAGTGCCCGAGGCCCCGATCGACGGCCGCCGCACCGCGGCCAAGCCCACGCCCGAGCCGACCGGTGGCGCGCGCGCGGTCGTGACCGATGTGCCGAAGGCGGCCAGCAGGCTCACCGCCGCCGCGCCGGTTTCGGCGCCGCGCGCGCCGGTGCCGGGCGCGGGATCTGGTGGCTCGCTCGTCCAGCTCGGCGCTTTCCCGAGCGAGGGCGCGGCCAATGCCGCGTGGAGCGCGCTCGCCAAGCGCTTCGGCTATCTGGCAACGCTCGGCAAATCGGTGCAGGCGGCGGAGGTGAACGGCCACAAGGTCTATCGCCTGCGTGTCAACGCCGGCAGCGCGGATGCGGCCGCCGACATCTGCGGGCGGCTGAAGGTGGCGGGCGAGCGCTGCTTCGTGACGGGCTGAGCCGGACCGGGATCGCGGCTTTCCCCGATCGGGCGGCGACGGTATCGGCGGGAGCATGAAGCCAGTTATTTTCGGCCTCTCCGGCCTCGCCCTCTCCGATAATGAGCGCGCTTTCTTTCGCGAGGCGCGGCCCGCCGGATATATCCTGTTCAAGCGCAACGTGGAGACGCGCGCGCAGCTTCGCGCGCTGACCGATTCGCTGCGGGAGATGGAAGGGCGCGCGGACGTCGCGATCCTCATCGATCAGGAGGGCGGGTGCGTCGCGCGGATGGGTCCGCCGGAATGGCCCGCTTTTCCCGCCGGTCCCGCCTTCGACGCCTTGTATGAACGCGCGCCCATGTCCGCGATCGAGGCGGCGCGCGCCAATGCCCATGCGATCGGGCTGATGCTGGCGGAGGTGGGGATCACGGTCGATTGCCTGCCGCTGCTCGACGTGGCGCGAGAGGGCACGACCGAGGCGATCGCCTGCCGCGCCTATGGCCATGAGCCGAAGCGCGTCGCCGCCATGGGCCGCGCGACGCTGGAGGGGCTGGCGGCGGGCGGGGTGGTCGGCGTGGTGAAGCACATGCCCGGCCACGGCCGCGCGATCGTCGATTCGCATCACCATCTCCCCACCGTCACCGCGAGCGATGCGGAGCTTGAGGAAGACCTCACCCCGTTCCGCACGCTGGCGGGCGCGGCCATGGGGATGACCAGCCATATCGTGTTCGAAGCATGGGATCGCGAGCGCCCGGCGACGCTATCGCCGATCGTGATCGATCAGGTGATCCGCCGCCGCATCGGCTTCGATGGCCTGCTGATGACCGACGACATCGACATGAAGGCGCTCTCCGGCACGGCGGGCGAGAAGGCCGTCGGCGCGATCGCGGCGGGATGCGACATCGTGCTCGATTGCCGGGCGTGGATGGAGGAGATGGTGGAGATCGCAGGGCGGCTCGACGAGATTTCCGAGGCATCCCGTGAGCGGCTCGATCGTGCGCTGGCGGGCGTGCGACCGGGCGAAGGGGATTTCGCCGAGCTGGTCGCCAGGAGGGACGCGTTGTTGAGCGTGCTCGATGGACAGGCGTTTCGCAATACACAGGCGGAGTTTTGAGGATGAGTTTCCTGCTTCTCGCGCTGACCACCATGACAGGTGCCGAAGGGCCGCGAAGCGCGGTCGCATATCGTTTGCCTTCGCCGATGGAACGGCGGTAAAGGTGTTCGACGATTTCCGCAGCCACCGTCCGCGCGGGCGGATCGACCTCTATGCCGTTGACGGCAAACAGCCTTATCGCGTGGTCGCGGCAAGGGCGGGCGAGATCGTGGCGATCCAGGATGGCTATTCGGAACAGCAGAGCGGCCGCCCCGCCGATCAGTGCCACAACAATTATGTCTGGATCGCCCATGCCGATGGGGAATGGAGCAACTACTCCCACCTCGCCTATCATTCCGTAACCGGCAAGGCGGGGTTGAAGGTCGGCGATCGGGTGAAGGCCGGCGCCTATCTCGGCGATGAGGGCGCGGTCGGCTGCGCGATGCTGAACCATGTCCATTTCGAGGTCGCCCGCCCGGCCGAGGGAGCAGGCATCGATGCGGGAGGGTTCCTGCTCGATAATGCCGACGGGAAGCGGGAGCTGGAGCCGCGCTTCTGCGGCGTTCCCCGGCAAACGGCGGTCAAGGGCGAAACCTATGCCGCACGGCCCTGCCGATGAGCCGGTGATCTGTCGAGGCTGTGCAACCCCTCTCCATTCTGCCAGCATGAAGCCATGTCCCCGCCGCTCGCCGAAGATTCCGAAACGCTGACGCTCGACCTTGACGGATGGGAGGGGCCGCTCGACCTGCTGCTGGCGCTCGCACGATCGCAGAAGGTGGACCTGAAGCAGATTTCGATCCTCGCCCTGGTCGAGCAATATCTCGTCTTCATCGAGCGGGCGCGGACGCTGCGGCTGGAGCTGGCGGCGGATTATCTCGTGATGGCGGCGTGGCTCGCCTATCTCAAGTCCGGCCTGCTGCTGCCGCGTGACCCGGAGATCGAGCCAAGCCCGGAGGAACTGGCGCTGCGCCTGCAACTCCGGCTCGAGCGCCTGAACGCGATGCGCGAGGCGGGCGCGCGGCTGATGGCGCGGGACAGGCTGGGCCGCGACGTGTTCACCCGCGCCGCGCCGGAAGGGCTGCGCACCGTCCGCAAGGCGCGCTGGACGGCGGAAATCTACGACCTGATCGCCGCCTATGGCCGCATCTCCGCGCGCACCCGCCCGGTGATGCATGTCGTGCATGACCGGCAGGTGATGACGCTGGAGGCCGCGATC
>JAYRJH010000256.1:0-4569 GCA_041906415.1 Sphingomonas sp.
GATATCAGGGCGCTGATCCGCACCATTCCGGATTTTCCAAAGCCCGGCATCCAGTTCCGCGACATCACCACCCTGCTGCTTTCCGCCGAGGGGCTGGCGGCCTGCGTCGAGCGGATGGTGGCGGCGACGGACGGGCCGGTCGATCTCGTGGCGGGGATCGAGGCGCGCGGCTTCCTGTTCGCCGCCGCGCTGGCCGTGCCGCTGAAAGCCGGCGTGCTCCTGATCCGCAAGGACGGCAAGCTGCCGGGCGTCACCATCGCGGAGGATTATGCGCTGGAATATGGGCAGGATCGGATCGCGATGCATGCCGATGCGTTGGCTCCAGGCGCGCGCGTGCTGCTGGTGGACGATCTGATCGCCACCGGGGGCACCGCCCGCGCCGCGATCCGGCTGTTGCGCAAGGCTGGCGCGGTGGTGACCCAGGCGCAATTCCTGGTCGACCTGCCGGATCTGGGCGGGGCGGCCGCGCTGGAGGGGGATGGGGTGAAGGTGGATGCGCTGGTGGCCTTCGCCGGCCATTGAGCGGCAAGATGAACGGTGAAGAAATTCACAATTCAGCGCCGCTTAACGTGCTCCGGCCTAGGTTCGGACGTAATGGCCCACAGGATGCCCTGCATCGCGCGGCCCGCAGGAGATGGATCATGGATCGGAAACGTATCGCATTGCTGGCGCTGATCGGCGCGGCGGGCATGGGCCTTGGCGGTTGCGTGGACGATTATGGCTATGGCGGCATGTCCGTGGGCTATGGCCCCGGCTACAGCGACTATTACGGCGATCCCTATTGGGGCTGGTATGGGGATTATTATTATCCCGGCACGGGCATCTATGTTTACGATCGCTACCGCCGTGCCCATCGCTGGAACGACGACCAGCGGCGTTACTGGCAGGGGAGGGGGCAGAACTGGCATCCCGGCGGGAATGGACGCCCCGGCGGCGGCCCAGGTGTCCGCCCGCCCAATCCGCGCCCCAACTGGCATGATTTCCGCAACGGCGGACCGCGTGGCGGCAATCCCGGCGGCCATTACAATGGCGGTGGCCGCGGACGTGGTCCGCGCGGGTAGAGGCACGTCACATCGCCCCGGCATCACAACGCTGGGGCGTATTGCCTTTGCGGATGTGAATTCCATACTCCCGCGATGATCGCGGCCATCCTGTTCGACCTCGACGAAACGCTGCTCGACCGCACCGGCGCGCTCGATGCGTTCCTGACGGATCAATACGCCCGGCACGCAGCGCGGCTGGGCGACGTCCTGATGCCGGTGTGGCGTGATCGCTTCCTGGCGCTCGACCGGCGCGGGCTGACACATAAATCGATCGTCTATGCCGCGCTGCTGGATGAATTCGGCGGTGATGCGGAGGCGGCCGATCTCCTGCTGGCGGATTATCGCGCGCGATGCCCCGATTTCGCCCGCCCGCTCGACGATATGGAGATGGTTTTGCGCGCGCTCCGGGCACGGGGGCTGCCGCTGGGGATCGTGACCAATGGAGAGACGGCGTTCCAGTCCGCCCATATCCGTGCGCTGGGCCTCGATCGGCTGGTCGACGCCGTGCTGATTTCGGAAGCCGAGGGATTGCGTAAGCCCGAAAAGGCCTTGTTCCTGCGCGCGGCCGATCGATTGGGTGTCGCGCCCGCGCAATGCCTGTTCGTCGGCGACAATCCGGTTGCGGATGTGATGGGAGCAATGAAAGCGGGGATGCGGGCAGTGTGGTTTCGTGGCGAAGGGCGGGATTGGCCAGCCGATCTTCCTCCGCCGGACGGTTCGATCAACGGTCTGGCCGAGCTGCCCGAGATGGTTTCCTGAGGGCGCGGGGGCGTTCGACGATATGGAGGCGGGGATAGCGCGTCATCCAGCCCTTGCTGGAGATGCGATGCTCGAAAATGGCGCGCTTCCGCACCGTAAAACCTCGGGTGGGAACGAGGCGCAGGCGAAACAGATCTTCCAGCCCGAAAGGCGCGTTGATCTCGATCTCACCCGCGGCGGAGATGCGCAAGGCGACGGCCGTGGCGGTTTCCGGCCAGAAGCGCATGGCATCGGCGGCGGATCGATATGGTCGATCGCCATTGCGTGCATGCATCCTCGCCTGATTTTTGACCGACCAGTCCGGTTCGGGCATTGCCGCGCCAAGGCGGGCTTCCAGCGCGGCGTCAGTTTCGAGCGCCGCGTCGTCCCGATCGAACCATATCACGTCCAGATCGCAATGCGGCGCGACCGGAGGCCGGCCATGGAGATGATCCCACGCCGTGTCCCGCGCGAAGCCTGCCCCGATCCAGCAATCCGGCAGGTCCAGGGATCGCACCGCGCTCAGCGCCGCCATGCGCAATGGATCGGCGGAGATCAGCGCGGTGAGGTCAGCGGCATATGCGCCGGGCCTCACGCGCCTTCACGCTGTGCCCGAACGTGTGCGGATCAGGCCGTTCGACACCATCGTCATCACCGGAACGTCATCCTGGTTGAACACTGTCATGCGGCTCTTGAAGATCCCCATCTCCGGCCGGCTCTGCGACTGGCGCTTCTCGATCACCTCTGTCTCGCAACGCAGGGTGTCGCCGGGGTAGACGGGTTTCAGCCAGCGCAACTCGTCCACGCCGGGCGATCCAAGCCCGGCCTGCTGGTGGTTCTTCAGATTCTCCACGATCATCGACATAACCATCGCGCACGTGTGCCAGCCGCTTGCCGAAAGCCGCCCGAAATGCGTCCGCGCGGCGGCCTCGTCGGAAAGATGGAAGGGCTGGGGATCGTATTTCCGCGCGAAGGCGATCACCTCGTCGCGCGTCACCTCATAGCGGCCGAAGCTGGACTTCGCGCCGACGGCGATATCCTCGAAATATTGCATCCTCCCGACTCCCTTATCTCTTGATGAGCACATTCCGGAACGGCGCATCGTCGCCGTCAAGGCCCTGGCCCGCAGGCAGGCCGAGCAGGTCGCGCAGCAGCGGGGCGACGTCGACATTGTCGAACGTCGGCAGCTTGCCCTTGGGCGCGATCGACGGGCCGCTGGCGATGAACAGGGCGCGCATATCGGCCTGATCGTTGTCATAGCCGTGCTCTCCGCCGGAGAAAGGCGCGCCGGGCGCCGTCTTCACCGTCATCCAGCCGTCTTCCGCGAGGCAGAAGATCGCCGGGATGCGCGGGTTGGCGCCATAATGGAGCCGCGCCGGAATCTCCGCCTTGCGCCAGCAGTTCAGGTGGGCGTGGGGCTTGAGCAAAGCCGCCTCGGCCGCACGCTCATGGCCGGGAACCGGCTCGAAGCTGGCATAGGGGCCGGCCTCCACGATCCGCGCGTCGTCCGGGCTGACGATCGTGTCGAGCGGGATCACGCGCTGGCTGGAGGTGGGGGCCATGCCATGATCGGCCACGATGACCAGATCGGCGGGCTGGCCCAGTTCGGCAAGACCGGCGGTCAGCTCGCCGATCCAGCGATCGACCTCGGCCACCGCATCGGTCACCTCGCGGCTCGCGGGGCCGTAGCGATGGCCGGCGGTGTCCACCGTGTCGAAATAGAGCGTCAGGAAGCGGGGGCGGATCGCGGCCGGGCGGCGGAGCCAGTCGATCACCGTGCGGACGCGGTTCGAGCCGGGCATCTGCTGGGAGAATTGCTGCCAGTCATCCGGGCGCATTCCGCCGGTGATGGTGTACGGCCATTCATGAGCCATCGTGCCGCCCCATGCCACGTTGGCGCCCGGCCAATACATCTCGCCCGTCCGGATTCCGGCCTTCTGCGCCGTCACCCAGATCGGCTCGGCGGCGTTCCACCAAAAAGGGTCTTCGGTCGCCATGGTGAATTTCTCACCGGCGCGCGCCGGGTCTTCCATGTTGTTAGCGGTGATGCCGTGGCGATCCGGGCGCAGGCCGGTGACGAGCGTCCAGTGATTGGGGAAGGTCTTGGAAGGGAAAGACGGCCGCATCGCCGCCGACACGCCGCGCGCCGCCAGCCGCGCGAGATTGGGCGAGACGCCGCGATCGAGATAATCGGCCCGGAAGCCGTCGATCGAGACGAGGATGGTGACGGGCGCGCGCCGTTCCGCCCGCGCGGCTGCCGGCTGGCTTGCGAGGGCGGCCGGCGGCGGGGTGGTGGAGGCGCAGCCGGCAAGGGCGGCGAGCGCGGCGAAGGCGATGGCGCGACGGATCATCCCCGCCGCTTACGCCCGCTGCATGACAGGCGGAAGGCGGAAATTGGGGGGAGCTCGTCTTCGCCTCACACGTTGAAGCGGAACAGCATCACGTCACCGTCGTGGACGAGATAGTCCTTGCCTTCCTGCCGCAGCTTGCCCGCCTCGCGCGCGCCGGCCTCGCCGTTGCAGGCGATATAATCGTCGAATGCGATCGTCTCGGCGCGGATGAAACCGCGCTCGAAATCGCTGTGGATCGCGCCGGCGGCCTGCGGGGCCTTCGATCCGGCGGGCACTGTCCAGGCGCGCGCCTCCTTCGGGCCGACCGTGAAGAAGGTGAGCAGGTGGAGCAATTTATAGCCAGCCCGGATCACGCGGGCGAGGCCGGTTTCGGCGAGGCCAAGCTCGGACAGGAACTCGCCGCGATCCTCCTGCGGCATCGTAGCGATCTCCGCCTC
>JAYRJH010000257.1:0-2898 GCA_041906415.1 Sphingomonas sp.
GCCGTCGTCAGGATCGTCATGTCAATAACGCGCCTTGAGATACAGGCCGTAGGTGCGCGGCGGGCCGACGCTGATGACGTCGAAGCCGAGCGGCGCGAGCGGGGTGATGTCCGAGATGTTGGTCTCGTTGAACAGGTTCTTGCCCCAGACGCCGATCTCGAGCTTGTCGTGCGCGACGCGCAGGCCCAGCCGCCCGTCGACATAGGCGCGTGCCTGGTCGGTCAGCCGCGCCGCGTTCGAGGTGTCGAAGAAGACCTTGCTGCGGAACGACATGCTGGCGTTGGCGACCAGCGTGCCAATCGGCGTCGGCCGCTGCCAGTCGATCGCGCCCTGCACGTTCACCTTCGGCGCGGAGGGAAGCGTGTTGCCCGAATAATCGGCTGCGATCGATTTGAAATCGCGATACGTGGCGTTGAGATAAGCCGCGTTCAACGACGCGGTGAGCCCGCGCGTCGGCGTCATCTGGAGTTCCAGCTCGCCGCCGTAGATCCGCGCCGCGGAGGCGTTGGTGAAGAGCTGCACCGGCAATCCCCCCTCCTCGATCGACGTATAGACCTGCAGGTTCTTGTAATCGTAATAGAAGGCCGAGATGTTCGCGCGCAGGGTGCGGTTGAGCCACTCGGTCTTTGCGCCCACTTCATAGGCGTTGACGGTCTCGTCCTTATACGGGCCGATCAGCGAGGGATCGGCCGTCTGCCCGCTGAAGAAGCCGCCGCTCTTCGCGCCGCGATTGTAGTTGGCGTAGATATTGGCGCTTGGCGACACGCGATATTGCAGGCCGACCTTGCCTGTCACCGACTGGAACGTCTTCGAACCGTCATAGGTGAACGACGGGAACGATCCGTTCAACGCCTCGCTGAAATAATGGAAATCCTTGTGATCGGCCGAATAGCGCAGGCCGCCCGTCAGCGTCAGCCGTTCCGCGAGATCATAGTCGAGCTGGCCGAACAGCGCGTAGCTGTCGACCTTTTGCGTCAGGGGCCAGCGATACACGTCGCTCAATACCGGGGCGAAATAGGTGGAATCGTTGTTGAGATAATCGTGCGCGTAATAAGCGCCGACCACGTAGCGCAGCGGCGTGTGCCCGTTCGACTGCACGCGCAATTCCTGGCTGAAGGTGTTCTGCCGCGCGATATAGCTCGCGGTCAGCGCCGCGTCGGGCGAAGCATCGGTATCTTCCCGATCGTTGCGGCTTGCGTGCTGGTAGCCCGTCACCGAAACGATCGACGCCGCGCCGAGGTCGATCGTCAGCGTGTTCGATACGGTGAACAGGCTGACGCGGTCTTTCCCCTCGAAGGCATAATCGCCCTGATAGAGGTTGTTGCTGGTGTTGGCGTAGCCGACCGCGTTGGTGCACTGGCCGGAGGTGTAATAGCCCGGCAGGCACAGCCCGTCCGGCCCGGTCGCCGCGGCGGTCTGCGGGATCAGCGAGCGGTTGTAGGCCCAGATCGAGCCGCCGGTGGAGCGGCCGGTGCTGACCACCAGATTGTCGGTGACGTTCGCGGTTGGCGTGAAGTGCACCGTGCCGCGCACCGCCCAGCGGTTGGTGTTGTTGCCGTAATGGCCGGTCAGGCGGTTGAGCGTATAGCCGTCGTCGCGCTGGTAGAGGCCAGCGACGCGCACCGAGAGCTTGTCGGCGATCAGCGGGACGCTCGCGCCGCCCTGCACGTTGACCGAGTTGAACCGGCCGTATTCGGCGGAAAGATCGGCCTCCGGCTCATTGCCGGGCAGCTTGCTGGTGACGTTGATCGCGCCGCCGGTGGTGTTGCGGCCATAGAGCGTGCCCTGCGGCCCGCGCAGCACCTCCACCTGCTGGAGGTCGAAAAAGGCGAGGCGCTGCGCCAGCGGGGAGGCGACATAGACGCCGTCGGCATAGATGCCGACCGCGCTGTTGGTCGCCGGGTTGAAATCGTTGACGCCGACGCCGCGGATGAAGATGCGCGGGTTCGCGCCATTGTCGTCGGACTTGATCTGAAGCCCCGGCGCCTGGTTCGAGAGATCGACGAGATCGAGCGTGCGGCGGTTCTGGATCGTCTCGGCCGTGATGGCGGTGACGGCGATCGGCACGTCCTGCAACCGTTCCGAGCGCTTCTGCGCGGTGACGATCACGTCCTGCACCTGCGCTGCCGTTGAATCCGCCGCCGGCTGCTGTCCCGTCACCTGGGCGGCCGCAGTCTGTGCAACGGCGAACGCAATTACGGAACCGGCGATCCTCGCGCCGCTCATTCCCCGTTTCCGCACAAGGGCTCTCCTCCAAACTTTTCATCAAAAAGATAGCAAAAATTCGTTTTAACACAAGTCACAATAAGGCTATAAAAATAAAGATTAATTTTAAAAATTTGTAGTTTTTCTGGCAATGTGTCTAGCAAATGCTATCCGATCCTTCGGCAGTGGAACGAGTGGGTGACTCGACCCTGACGAAGATGAGATTCACGGGGCGCCTTCCGCGAGAACAGGGCCGAACTGCCGCTCCTGCTCCGGATATCGCTTCGGGCTTGCATTGAGATCAGGCTCTGGCTCATCCTTGGGCGAAGGAGGAAGTCCTCTATGAAGTGGGCGAGGGGATCGCGACGCTCACCCTCAACCGGCCCGAGCGCCTGAACACGATTTCCGTGCCGATGCCGGATCTGCCAGCCCGGCTGTTGGTCAAGGCCAAGACCGCCTTGCTCTGCGGCTCCTGGCCCCCAATCGCGCTTGATCGCGCTTGAAGGTTGCAACAAGGTCAATGCCTCGGGCTGTTCGTCGAGGCGCATGGATAATCGGGAGTTGGCATGAAGTTCAGCGAATATGCCGCACACGATGCGGTGGGCCTCGCCGGATTGATCCGGCGGCGCGAGGTTTCGCCGCTGGAGGCCGTGGACGCGGCGATCGAAGGCATCGAGCGGCTCGACGGGCAGA
>JAYRJH010000257.1:2908-4537 GCA_041906415.1 Sphingomonas sp.
CGTTCCGGGGCGTGCCCTTCCTTGTGAAGGACCTGCTGCTGCAGGTGGCGGGCTGGCCGCGCACGTCCGGCAGCCGCTATGCCGCCAACGCTGGCTTCACCGATGCCGAGGACAGCGGGCTGATGCGCCGCTATCGCGCGAGCGGCGTCGTCACCCTGGGCAAGACCAACCTGTCGGAGTTCGGCATCGCCGGCACCACCGAGACCGCGCTGTTCGGCCCGTGCCGCAACCCGTGGAACCCGGAGCATATCGTCGGCGGGTCGTCCGGCGGATCGGCGGCGGCGGTGGCGTGCGGCATGGTGCCGATGGCGCATGGCGGGGACGGCCTCGGCTCGATCCGCATCCCGGCGTCCTGCTGCGGGCTGGTCGGGCTGAAGGTGACGCGCGACCGCAACCCGAACCTGCCCGACGGCTATGATTTCGCGCAGGGCAATGTCGTCGAGCATGTCATCACGCGCACCGTCCGCGACACCGCGACGATGCTCGACGCGACGGGCATCCCCGAGCCGGCCTCGCCCTATCCCGCGCCGCCGAAGGAGCGTCCCTATGCCGAGGAGGTGGGGCGCGATCCGGGCCGGCTGCGGATCGCATGGTCGGGGGACACGCCGCTCGGCCGCGCGATCCATCCCGATGTGCGCGCCGTGCTCGAGGATACCGCGCGGCTGCTCGAAGGACTGGGCCATCATGTGGAGGAACGCGCGCCCGGTGTGAACTCGCTCGCTGACTATATCGCCAACCTGCCGCTCGCGGGGGCGAACTTCGCCGCGGGCATGAAGCGGCTGATCGAGGCGATCGGGCGCGAGCCGGAGCCGGACGAACTGGAGCCGCTGACATGGGCCTCGCTCACCGCCGCGCGCGCGGTGTCCGGTGCCGATGCGCTCTACAGCGCGCAGGAGCGCCGGATGCGCGCGCGCGAGATGCTGCGCTTCTTCGAGGATTGGGACGTGTTCCTCTGCCCGGTGATGGGCACCCCGCCGCCGAAGCTCGGCCACCTCGATCCGGTCACGGTGGCGGTCGACGATATCCAGCGCCGCAACGGCGAGGTCTTCCCCTTCCCGCCGCCGTTCAACTTCACCGGCCAGCCCTCGATCTCGCTGCCGCTCGGCTGGTCGGGGGAGGGGCTGCCGATCGGGATGATGTTCTCGGCGCGCTATGCGGATGAGGCGACCTTGATCCGCCTCGCCGCCCAGCTCGAACAGGCCCGGCCGTGGATGGACCGGCGGCCGCCGATCGGGGGGCTGAGCGCGCGCTGAGGTTCACAACGCTCCGAAACGCGCCAGGACGTTGCGCGTGATGCGCGTAACGAATGGATCTTTCGCCTTCACCATTCGGTCGTGCCGCAGTTGAACACCTCGCCCGCGCCGCGCCTGAACGAAGCCATCACCGCATGCCCGCGAATGATGCCGGGATTGTCGGCACAGGCAGGGTCTTCGAAGACGTCGCGCGCGATGATCGGGAGATTTTCGGGCGGGATGATCGGCGGATAAGGGCTGTTCGCCTTCTCGCCGAACGCGCAGGGCGCGATGGCGATGATCTCGAGATTTTCAGGGACGCCGAGCGCCGGGACGGCGTGTGGAATGAACCGCGCCGGGTCTGCCGGAGGCGTTGGGTTGTGAGTCACGCTGCCAT
>JAYRJH010000258.1:0-4500 GCA_041906415.1 Sphingomonas sp.
AAGCTGCGACCAACTTTCTCAATTCGATTCAGGTCAACGATTGCCGTCTCGCCAATCGAATGGTCCAGATCGCCAAGGGCGACGACAATATGAGCGGGATCATCGAAGAGATGACCGGCTACCGCTCGGTCAAGCAGGGGTTCGCGAAGAGCTATCAGCAGAGCCGAGAGAAGATCGAGGCGAACAACAACAACCCGACCGAAGACCTGAAGGACGCGCTCGCCAACTGCCCGGCGGAAGTGACCGACATTTTCAGGACTGGCTCGCTGCTATCCCATGCGGCTTCGCGTGTCGGCGCCGGCGACTGGGCCAGCGTGATGCGGGCCAGAGTCGGCGACGTCTATATGCGGTGGGACGATGGCGACCGGGTGCCGCTATTCACGGCCATTCCGCAGTGTGCAGCGCAAGACACCGAAAGCTCGCAGGATTTCCTGACCGGCCAGGTCCAGCGCCGGTCGCTCAATGTTCCGCCTACGGCAGCGGACTGCACGCAGGACGGCAGTGGCCGCGGCGCGCTTGTGCTCGCCCGAGAGCGCATGCAGTCGATCGCCGTCAAGATCCGGACGCGTGCGGCCTTGTCGGCGGACGAGCGGCAGTTCGTCGCCAATGTCCGCACCCTGCCCGTCTATCGCATGCTGGAATGGGGTGTGCGGCAAGGTGTCGTCGATTCCGTGATCGCCGACACCGATGAGCTGGTGGCGCTGACCCTCGCCTATCAGATGCTCAACGACCTCACCCGCACGATCGACTTCACCGTGTCCAATGCCGAGCGCGGAGCGACCATCGCGGGGTCGGGCGACGCGAACAACAAGAACGTCTGCCAGACGCGGATTTTGTCCAAGGGCATCGAGCAGTTGCGCGATCTCCGGGACGAGGTGCTGCGTCAGAGGGCACGGATGCGCCAGAGCTACATGGCGGCGCTGGGACAGGCCAATCTCTCCGCCAATTATGCCGGGCTCCTGCGCGAACGCGATCGCGATGCCCGCGACGCCGCCGGCGCTGCCGCCCGCAACCAATAGGATCGAACCCGATGCGCCGGATCGTCAGGCTTCTTGCCGCCCTCCCCGCTCTCCTGCTCGCCTCGCCCGCGCTGGCGGTCGATACGAGCTTCCATACCTATGACGGCTTTGCCGAGACGGTCGACGCCTTCCGCATGGTCTCGATGATCTTCGGCGATC
This sequence comes from Sphingomonas sp., assembly GCA_041906415.1. Taxonomy (GTDB): domain Bacteria; phylum Pseudomonadota; class Alphaproteobacteria; order Sphingomonadales; family Sphingomonadaceae; genus Sphingomonas. Next base: position 1,179 of record JAYRJH010000258.1, read on the forward strand.
CGCGCTACGAGACGCTGGTGATGATCGTCGCCACGGTCGGGATCGGCCTTGGGGCGATCCTCGCGAGCGTGCGCGGGACCGGCATGGGGCTGGTCGCATTCGGCTTCCAGATCCTGATCGGTGTGGGGCTTTTCGTGGGGCTGATCGCCACAACGGGGACTGTCCATGTCTACGACCGGGTACGCAATGCCTATCAACCGGTTGGCGGCGTTCCCAATCTCCTCGTGCTCGTTGCCGGCGCGACCAACATGATCGAGCGGGCTATGGTCGAGACGATCGACGACAACACGATCGATCCCGATGCCAAGATCGAGTTCGGCGCTGGCGGGCACAGCTTCGACCTGTTCCTGAACGCCGTCTCACCGCGCGGGCCGATGACAGACGTCTTCCTCGACGCGACGATCAAGGACTATGTCCGCCAATGCTATCCCGTGGCCCGGGTGTCGGCGGCCTACGGCGTAGACGATGACCAGCTCTTCCGGACCTCCACCGACTTGCCCGCGTCGTTTGCGGCGATGGCGGGGCCGGCCACCTTCTCGACGGTCTATACCGAGGCCGACAAGGGCGGCACGACGGTCAGTTGCAGCGATGCGTGGGCGCATATTTCGGACCGCCTGTCCGACCCGGCGCTGTTCGAAGGCTATACTAAGCAGATATGCGCCCGGACGGGCTACGACACGGAGAATGCCGCGCAGATGGCGCGATGCCGCGAACAACTCGGCGAGATGGGCCAGATGATGCTCGGCCGCCCGCTGAGCGCGCAGGCCTTCCTCACGCACATCCTGGCAACACCGTGGGCGACGTGCTGTTCGAGGATTCGCCGGCGAGCGCGGCGCGAGTCATGGCCAATCGGGCGGTCATCTCCAACGGGCTCGCGACCATGTCGGTGGCGAACGAGTGGATGCCGACGATCCGCGCGACTGTGTTCGGCATCATGCTGTTCATGATCCCAATCGCACTGCTGTTCATCCTGACGCCGATCAATCTGAGGGTCGCAAGCTTTGCGCTCGGTATGTTTGTGTTCGTGGCGCTCTGGGGCGTGATCGATGCGGGCATCTATCAACTCACGCTCGGCCGTGCGACCGCAACACTTGCAGAGCTGCGCTCGAACGCGCTTGCGGCTAATGCGTGGCTGCTCGCCCCTTCCGCAGCGATGAAGGCGCTGGCGATTTTCGGCAGTTTCCGGACGGCAGCCGCAGGTCTTGCGGGCGCGTTCGTGTTCACGGTCTTCCGCTTCAGCGGCAACGTATTCACGGCATTTACATCGGGATCGCTCGGCGTGGCGAGTCAGGGCACCGCCGCCGCAGCGCCGATGGGCACGGCCGAGGGCCAGGCGTCGGCTTTGGAGGCGCAAGCGTCGGCGTTGGGGACCCGCTCGCGCGCCGCAGCCGCGTCGAGCTTCGGCGACTTCGGGGAACGCTCGACCTTCGGTGCCAATCGCATATTCGGCGAGGCGGGCCATATCCTTGGTGAGCGCCCCGGTGCCGCCGGCGGGACGGCGATGGCGCTTGGCGGCATAGAGGGCTCCCGTCAGCTTGGCAGCCTCGCGCCGGCGCTGGCCGGCCGCGATCTCGCCGATCCGGCGGTGGCGCGCGCCGTTCAGGCCAATGCCGCGACGACGGCGATCCATCAGTTCGCCGAGAAGGATGCCCTCCGGAGCCTCGGAACGGGTTATTTCGGTGAGGGCGAGGCCGGCGAAAGGACGTTCGCGGCCTTCAGCCAGAACCTCGTTCAATGGCGGGCTTTTGGCGACCAGCGTGCCTATGGCATGATGATGCAGTCCGCGACGCGCCATTTCGAGCGCGCCGGCTACGCGGCCGGCGACGCGGAGCTCAAGGCATCGGGCGTTATCGGGGCGGCGCAGGCCGATCCGACCTTTGCGAAGCTGATCGCCAATGCGTTCGATCAGGAAGAGATGCTGAGAAACGACCTCACATCGGCGCAGGTCCAGGTTGGCGCCATGGAAGGCCGCCGCGATTATGCGGGCGGGAATGTGGCGGGCATCGAGCGCGCCAACGTGGCGATCGAGCAGGGCTGGCGCAGTGGCAGCAATCAGGGCCAGCGCGAGGCGGCCTCGATGCTCGGACTGTCCGTGGATGAGACCTCACGACGTATCGGCTTCATCAACGCCTTGTCCGGTGAGGCCCGCAGCAGCGCGATCACGCAACTTTCCCGCGCAACCGGGCGGAACGAGGCCCAGGTCGAAAGCGCGCTCGAGCGGTATAACGCGGCTTTGCGGGTCGGGACCGCCGATGGCGCGAACGCGGAGGCGGCGCGCGAAGGCACGAGCATCTACGGCCGCACGCGCGAGGCGGCCAGCTACGACTTCGCGGAGCGCTCGGGAAGGCTCGACGCCCAGCGGGAGGTCGGGACCGATGGGACGCGCTCGGCGGCGCGGATCGGCGAGCAGCGGCGGCAGTCGGAGAATTTCGGTTACGCCGAAGGCGCAAATGCTGCCGGTGTCTCAACACGCGAGGCGGCTCGCCTCGACAGCTTCATCCAGGCCCTGAGCCGTACCGCGGGCAATCAGGTCGACGTGGCTGAAGGCGGCGCCGGCGGTATCGCCGATCGCGCCCGAAATGAGCGCCTCACCTCAATCGTCGACCGGGAGCGGTTGACCCGGATGCAAGGCCTGCTCGCCAAAGACGGCATCAGGCTGTCGAAGCGGCAAATCGCGATGGACCAGAATGGCGATCTCAGCCTCAACCTTACTCCCGAGACGGCGGCTGCCATGTGGAAGGCTGGCCTCATCAACGAGAGTCAGCTCGGCGCGATCGCCAATGGCGGACATGCCCGCTTCAGTTTTGCGCATAATGACCTGCTCGTCTCCAGCGGAACTGATTTCAGCCAGTCTGCTCGCAGCGATACCAGCACGCGGTTCGAGGCCGGCAAGCAGGCCGGGCCGGATACAATCGAGCATTTCATGGGCGGCGGCGCAGAAGGCCAGGCCATGCTCGCCAACTGGCTGCGCGGCGGTTTCGAAATGGATCGCAAGGGCGAGTGGCGCCTGAAGCCGCAGGTCGCCGACACGCTGGAGCGCGATGTTCAGGCGATCATGGCCCAGACAGGCTGGCAGAGGACCCTGTCACGATCGGCCCAGGATCAGACGTCGATGGGCACGAGCGTAAATGTTGAAGTCGGCCGTTCCGTCGGAGTGTCGGAAAACGAAGATATTGGCGGTCGCGTGCAAGAGACCGGCAGAAGAACGCAGGGACGGCGAATTCAAGCGCCCCAGAAGGTACAATCAACGTCAGGACGCGTTGGCGCTGGCGTTGGATTCAACAGCAGAGATACGGGCTCCACGAATGAGACTGCCGGGTCA
>JAYRJH010000259.1:0-950 GCA_041906415.1 Sphingomonas sp.
TCTTCAGCGCATCGGCGAAGGGCTGCAGCAGGCCGAAGGGACCCACCACGTTCGGCCCGCGGCGCATCTGCATCGCCGCCATCACCTTGCGCTCGCCATAGGTGAGGTAGGCGACGCCCACCAGCAGCGGCACCAGCAGCAGCAAAGCCTTGACGACCACCAGGATCGCCCAGCCGATGCCGCTCTGAAAAAACTCCCACATGGCGCTCACTCCGCCGCCAGCGCCGGTGCGGGCGCATAGACGCGCGCGCATTCGGCCATGACGTCCGAGGCGCGGCTGATCACATCCACCTGGTGGTAGTTCGTGACGGGCAGCACGAAGGGCGCCGCACTCACCGCGCCCGCATCGCCCGCTGGCGCGGCCATGTCGTCGCTGGCTGCCGGCGGCTCGCCCACGCTCGCGAAGACCGGGCTCGCGGAAGCGAGCCGCGCGCGGATCGCCGCCTGGCTGTCATAGGGCAGCGTCCTGCCGACACCTTCGGAGAAAGCGCGGATGATGCGCCAGTCCTCGCGCGCCTCGCCCGGTGGCATGACCGCCCGGTAGCTGCGCTGGGCGCGGCCTTCGGTGTTCACCCAGGTCGCGTCCTTCTCGGTGTAGGCGGCACCCGGCAGGATCACGTCGGCCCGTGCGGCCGCCGCGTCCCCATGGTGGCCCTGATAGACCCCGACGGTGTCGGCGCCGATCCTCGACGCGTCGAACTGGTCCGCATTCAGCAGCCACAGCGCATCCACGCCGCCGCCCATCATGCCGGCCAGATCCTTGCCGCCCTGGCCCGGCAGGAAGCCGAGTTCGAGCGCGCCAACCTGTCCGCCCAGCTGGTGCAGCACGTTGAAGCCGTTCCACCCCGCCTTCACCACGCCCGCCGCGAGCGCGAGCTTCCAGGCTGCGGCCAATACCGCCGCACCATCGGCCCGCGCCAACGCGCCGCGACCCAGGATGACCATCGGCC
>JAYRJH010000259.1:958-4488 GCA_041906415.1 Sphingomonas sp.
CGTCCGTCAGCGCGTTCAGCGCCTGCGGCCCGTCGCCCAGGTTCTTCACCGAATAGGTCAGGTCCACGCCCCTGGGACCGACATGGCCGATCGGGAACTTGCCGGCGGTCCAGCGCTTGCGGATGCGCGCGTTGATGACCGGCGCTTCCTTGCGCGGATCGCAGCCGATCAGGATCAGCGCGTCAGCCTTGTCGATGCCCGCGATCGTGCTGTTGAAACGCCAGAACGCGGGACGCCCGGCGCCGATGGCCGCACCGTCCTCGCGGCAATCCAGGTTCGGGCTGCCATAGCCCGTCATCAGCTCCTTCAGCGCCAGCACGCTCTCGGCATCCGCGAGGCCGCCGGCGATGGCGCCGATGCGGTCGCCGGACAGCGTCGAGAGCTTTGTAGCGATCGCCGCGAAGGCCTCGGCCCAGGTCGCGGGCGCGAGCTTGCCGTCCTTGCGGATCCACGGACGATCAAGGCGCCTGCGCTTCAGCGCGTCGAACGAGAAGCGGCCGCGGTCGCCCATCCACTCCTCGTTCACCGCCTCGTTCACGCGCGGCAGGATGCGCAGTACCTCGGGCCCGCGGCTGTCGATGCGAATGTTCGTCCCCGTCGCGTCCTGCACGTCGATGCCGTCCGTCTTCTTGAGCTCCCACGGGCGGGAGACGAAGGCATAGGGGCGCGAGGTCAGCGCGCCGACCGGGCAGATGTCGATCAGGTTGCCGCTGAGCTCGCTGGTCAGCGCCTTCTCGACATAGGTGCCGATCTCCATGTTCTCGCCGCGGTTCGTGCCGCCGAGCTCCGGCGTGCCCGCAACCTCGGCCGAGAAGCGGACGCAGCGCGTGCACTGGATGCAGCGCGTCATGATCGGCTTGATCAGCGGACCCATGTACTGGTCCTTCTTGACGCGCTTCTCCTCCTGGTAGCGGGAGTGGTCGGCGCCGAAGGCGTAGGCCTGGTCCTGCAGATCGCATTCGCCACCCTGGTCGCAGATCGGGCAGTCGAGCGGATGGTTGATGAGGATCATCTCCGTCACGTTCCGCCGGGCCTGGCGGACGACGGGCGTGTCGGTGAACACCTTCATGCCGTCCATGACCGGATAGGCGCAGGAGGCGACGGGCTTCGGCGCCTTCTCCACCTCGACCAGGCACATGCGGCAATTGCCGGCGACCGAAAGTCGCTCATGGTAGCAGAAGCGCGGGATTTCCTTCCCCGCCGCCTCGCAGGCCTGCATCACGGAGGACCCGTTCGGGACCTCCACCTCGATACCGTCAACGGTGACCTTCGCCATCGCGGTTACTCCGCCGCCAGCGGCATGGCGTGCCGCTTCTTGTAGTCGCGGATGCGCTCTTCCATCAGCGGACGGAAGTGGCGGATCAGCCCCTGCACCGGCCAGACGCCGCCATCGGCGAGCGCACAGATCGTATGCCCCTCGATGCGCCGGGTGACGTTCTCCAGAAGATCGATCTCCTCGATCTCCGCGCGGCCCTCGACCATCCGGTCCATCAGGCGCTTCTGCCAGCCCATGCCTTCGCGGCAGGGTGTGCACTGGCCGCAGCTCTCATGCTTGTAGAAAGCGGCAAGCCGCGCGATCGCCTTGATGACGTCCGTGGACTTGTCCATGACGATCACGCCGGCCGTGCCGAGGCCCGATTTGTGCTCGCGCAGCGCGTCGAAATCCATCAACACGTCGTCGCAGATGGCCTTCGGCAGCAGCGGCGTGGATGACCCGCCCGGGATCACGCACAGAAGGTTGTCCCAGCCGCCGCGCACGCCGCCGGCGTAGCGCTCGATCAGCTCGCGCATCGGGATGCTCATCTCGGCTTCCACGTTGCACGGTTTGTTCACGTGTCCCTGGATGCAGTAGATCTTTGTTCCCTGGTTCTTGGGCCGCCCGAAGCTCGCGAACCAGGCACCACCGCGGCGCATGATCTCCGGCACCACGGCGATCGTCTCGACGTTGTTGACCGTGGTCGGGCAGCCATAGAGGCCGACGGCAGCCGGGAATGGCGGCTTCAGCCGCGGCATGCCCTTCTTGCCTTCGAGGCTTTCGATCAGCGCCGTCTCTTCGCCGCAGATGTAGGCGCCGGCGCCGCGATGGACGTAGAGATCGAAGTCGTAGCCCGAGCCCGCCGCATTCCTGCCGAGCAGCCCGGCATCGTAGGCTTCCTGAATGGCCGCTTCGAGTACGACGCTCTCATTGTAGTACTCGCCACGAATATAGATGTAGCCGGCGATCGCACCCATCGCGAAGCCGGCGATCAGGCAGCCTTCGATCAGCGTGTGCGGATCGTTGCGGATGATTTCCCGATCCTTGCAGGTACCGGGTTCGGATTCGTCCGCGTTGACGACGAGATACGAAGGCCGGCCATCCGACTGCTTCGGCATGAAGGACCACTTCATGCCCGTCGGGAAACCCGCGCCGCCGCGGCCGCGCAGGCCGGACGCCTTCACCTCCTCGATGATCCCGTCGCGACCCCTCGCCAGGATCGCCGCCGTGCCGTCCCAGTTTCCGCGCTTCTGCGCATCCGCGAGGTGCCAGGGCTGCGAGCCGTAGAGGTTCTGGAAAATGCGGTCCTTGTCGGAAAGGGCCATGTCACTCGCTCTCCGTGCCGGTCAGCACCGTCGGCCCGCCGACAGGCGCGCTGAACTGGCGCCCGATCACGCTGCCGGGTGTCGGCCGCTCGCCGCGCTTCAGCGCCTCGATCAGCTTGACCGTGCTCTCGTAGTCCAGGTCCTCGTAGTAGTCGTCATCGACGGCGATCATGGGCGCGTTCACGCAGGCGCCCATGCATTCCATTTCGGTCAGCGTGAACAGGCCGTCGGCGCTGGTGTCGCCATAGCCCTTCAGCGCGCCGGCATCCTTGCAGGCGCGCAGCACCTCGTCCGACCCCCGCAGCCAGCAGGGCGTCGTGCCGCAGACCTGCAGGTGGAACTTGCCGATCGGTTTCGTGTTGAACATGAAGTAGAAGGTCGCGACCTCATAGACGCGGATCGGCGCCATGCCGAGGCGATCGGCGATGACATCCATCGCGATCCGCGGCACCCAGGCGCTGCCGGTCAACCGGCCCATCTGCTTCTGCGCGACATAGAGCAGCGGGATCACCGCGGAGGCCTGCTTGCCTTCGGGATACCGCTTCAGGATGGCGGTGATCTTCGCCTCGGACTCCGCGTCGAACGCAAAGCTGTCCGGTTCGGCATGGTCATGCGCGCTCACCGGTCGATCTCCCCGAACACGACGTCAAGCGATCCCAGGATCGCCACCGCATCGGCCAGCATGTGGCCCTTGCTCAGCGTCTCCATGGCCTCAAGGTGCGCGAAGGCCGGCGCGCGGATCTTGCAGCGATAGGGCTTGTTGGTGCCGTCGCTCACCAGATAGACGCCGAACTCGCCCTTGGGCGCCTCGGTCACCGTGTAGGTGGCGCCCGCCGGCACGTGGTAGCCTTCGGTGTAGAGCTTGAAGTGGTGGATGAGCGCTTCCATCGAGCGCTTCATCTCGCCCCGCTTCGGCGGCGAGATCTTGTTGTCCGCGATCTTGACGGGGC
>JAYRJH010000260.1:0-4450 GCA_041906415.1 Sphingomonas sp.
AATGCGGGCGCGGGCCGTGGCGCCTCGTCGGTCGCGGCGACGCGGGGCGGCTTGAGGCGGCCTGTCTCCGGCAACGCCTCGCGCACCACCACGACATTGAGCCGCGCGCCGAGCGTCAGCCCCGGCGGCGTCCGTGCGATCGTTGCGGTCGCGCCATCGGCCAGCCGGACCACGCCCGGCTCGACCAGTTGCGCCGCCAGCACCGCGCCGAGCCGCGGCCCGGCGTCGTCACGCACGATCCGCGCGCGAAGGATGCGGCCGTCATCGACCAGCGCGGCGCGGACCTCGCCGATCCCGTCCTCGAACAGCCATTCAGCCAAGGATGCCCGCCGCGCGCAGCAGCGCCGCCGTCTCGTAGAGCGGCAGGCCGACCACGCCGGAATGAGACCCCGCGAGGCGGCGCACCCAGGATTCGGCGCGTCCCTGGATCGCATAGCCGCCCGCCTTGCCGACCCATTCGTCGCCGGCCGCATAAGCGTCGATCTCGGCGGGCGGGAGCGGCCTGAAGGCGACGATCGTGTCGGAAAGCCGCTCGCGCAGCCGCCCTTCCCCATCGATCACCGCCACGGCCGACAGGCAATGATGGCGGCGGCCGGAGAGCAGGCCGAGCATCGCGCGCAGCTCCGCTTCGTCGGCGGGCTTGCCGAGGATGCGGCGGCCGACCGCGATCGTGGTGTCGGCGGCGAGGATCACCTCGCCGGGCGCACGCTCCACCGCCCGCGCCTTGGCGGCGGCGATGCGACGGACATAATCGCGCGGGGCTTCCGCCTTCAGCGGCGTCTCGTCCACGTCGGGCGCGACGATCCGCGCCGGGGCGACGCCGATGCGCGCCAGCAGATCGCGCCGCCGGGGCGACGCGGATGCGAGGACAAGGACTGGCTTCACCCCCGGCTTATTGCGGGCCGGGACCGCCACGGCCGGGCATGAAGCGATAGGTGATGCGTCCCTTGGTGAGATCATAGGGAGTCAGCTCGACCAGCACCTCGTCGCCGACCAGCACGCGGATGCGGTTCTTGCGCATCTTGCCGGCGGTGTGGCCGAGGATCTCGTGATCGTTCTCGAGCCGGACGCGGAACATGGCATTTGGGAGCAGCTCGACCACCTGGCCGCGCATTTCGAGGAGTTCTTCTTTCGCCAAACAACTGTCTTTCAGGATTTGAGGGCGCGCGCGCCCTTAGCGGAAAGACGTTTGCTTGGAAAGCATGTAGCACGAAAACCCCGCCCGGAAGCAATCCGGGCGGGGCATAAAAGTCACGGTCCGCTTATCCGGCGACATGCCCGGCGAGCGCGGCGAGCAGCAGCAGGGCGACGATGTTGGTGATCTTTATCATCGGGTTCACCGCCGGACCCGCGGTATCCTTATAGGGATCGCCCACGGTGTCGCCGGTGACGGCGGCCTTGTGCGCCTCCGATCCCTTGCCGCCGTAATGGCCGTCCTCGATATATTTCTTCGCATTGTCCCACGCGCCGCCGCCGGATGTCATGGAGAGCGCCACGAACAGGCCGGAGACGATCACGCCGAGCAGCATCGCGCCCAAGGCCGCGAAGCCCGCCGCCTGATCCTCCACCGCCGTCACGACGAAATAGAGCACGATCGGCGAGAGCACCGGGAGCAGCGAGGGCACGATCATCTCGCGGATCGCGGCGCGCGTCACGAGATCGACGGTGCGGCCGTAATTGGGCCTGCTGGTGCCTTCCATGATGCCGGGATTGTCGCGGAACTGGCCGCGCACCTCCTCCACCACCGCGCCCGCCGCGCGGCCCACGGCGGTCATGCCGAACGCGCCGAACAGATAGGGCAACAGCGCCCCCAGCAGCAGGCCGACGATCACATAGGGGTTGGAGAGGCTGAAATCGACCGACAGATCCGGGAAATAGGTCTGCAGGTCGGTGGTATAGGCCCCGAACAGCACGAGCGCGGCAAGCCCCGCCGAGCCGATCGCATAGCCCTTGGTTACGGCCTTGGTGGTGTTGCCCACCGCGTCCAGCGCGTCGGTCCGCTGGCGCACGTCGTCCGGCAGGCCGGCCATCTCCGCGATGCCGCCGGCATTGTCGGTGACGGGGCCGTATGCGTCGAGCGCCACCACCATGCCGGCCAGCGCCAGCATCGATGTCGCGCCGAAGGCGATGCCGATCACGCCGGCGAGCTTGTAGGCCGCAATCACCGCGACGACGATCACCAGCGTCGGCAGCGCGGTCGCCTCGAGGCTGACGGCGAGGCCCTGGATGACGTTGGTGCCGTGCCCCGTTTCGGAGGCGCGGGCGATCGACTTCACCGGGCGATAGTTGGTGCCGGTGTAATATTCGGTGATCCACACGATCAGCGCCGTCACCGCGAGGCCGATCATCATGCACCAGAACAGGTCCATGCCGGTGAAGCCCGCCCCGCCGACGGGCGCGGCCGGATCGCCGCCCAGCAGGTCGCCCGAAGGGTCGAGGAAGCCCGGCGCGCCGATCACGGCGTTGAGGTCCCCGAGGGTGAACTTGGTCACGAAATAGATCGCCGGCACGGACAGGATCGCCGACGTGCCGAAGCCCTTGTAGAGCGCGGCCATGATCGAGCCGCCGCCCAGCCGCACCATATAGGTGCCGATGATCGAGGTGATGATGCACACGCCGCCGACGATCAGCGGCAGGCTCATCAGCCGCATCAGCTCGCCAGCGTCCGCCTTCACGAGCAGCGCGATCGACACCATCGTGACACCCAGCGTCACCACATAGGTTTCGAACAGGTCGGCAGCCATGCCGGCGCAGTCGCCCACATTGTCGCCCACATTGTCCGCGATCACGGCGGGGTTGCGGGGGTCGTCCTCCGGGATGCCGGCCTCGACCTTGCCGACGAGGTCAGCGCCCACGTCAGCCGCCTTGGTGAAGATGCCGCCGCCGAGCCGCGCGAAGATCGAGATCAGCGACGCGCCGAACGCCAGCGCCGTCAGCGATTCCACGATCACGCGATCGTTGGGGGCATGGCCGCCGGGGCCGGTGAGATACCAGAAGAAGGAAGCGATCGCGAGCAGCCCGAGGCCCGCCACCAGCATCCCCGTCACCGCGCCGGAGCGGAAGGCCATGGTCAGCCCGCCCTGGAGCGATCCCCGCGCCGCCTCCGCCGTGCGGACGTTGGCGCGCACCGAGATGTTCATGCCCACGAACCCCGCCACGCCGGACAGGATCGCGCCGATCACGAAGCCGATGGTGGAGGTGATGCCGAGCGTGGCGGCAAGGATGACGGCGACGATCACGCCGACGATGCCGATGGTGGTGTATTGCCGCGCCAGATAGGCCTTTGCGCCTTCCTGTATGGCGGCGGCGATATCCTGCATCCGTTCATTGCCCGGCGAGGCCCGGAGCACCTGCTGGCTGGTAACGAAGCCATAGACCACGGCAAGCAAGCCGCAGAGGATGGCGATATGGACTGTCGTCATCGCATTCCTTCCCCTAAGTCTTTCCGCCGCGTCGCCCGGGCTTTTGCCCTTTGTGGTCAACGCGGTTCGAGGTGAAGGCGTATAGGTCGCCCGGCGCGGGCGCAAGCGCGGTGGTTCAGGTGCGGTGTTCGAAGCCGAGACGAGGCGGAAGCGGCACCGGCTCGCCCATCCGCGTGAGCGACAGCCCCTTACCCTGCGCGAAGCGTCCCACGCGGGTCGCCGGGACGGGCAAGGTCGCGCCCGGCGGGGCGGCGAACAGAAGCTGGTAATCGTCGCCGGCGGTGGCCGCAGCCAACGCATCGCCGCCGAACGCGCGATAATCGGCGGAGAGGGGCACGAGGGCCAGCTCGATCGCCACCGCGCAGCCGCTCGCCGCCGCCATCCGCCAGGCGTCGATCAGCAGCCCGTCGGACACGTCCATCATCGCATGGACACAAGGCGCGAGCAGCCGCCCCTCCGCGATGCGCGGGCGCGGGCGGCGATAGGCGGCGAGCAGCGCCTCCGGCCCCGCATCGCCCCGCGCGATCGCAAGGCCGGCCCCGGCGTCGCCGATCGTGCCCGTCACCCACAGATCGTCGCCCGACAGCGCGCCGCTTCGCGCGGGCGCGATCGCATCCGCGCCGATCGCGGTGAGCGTGAGCACGCGCGGCGCGCCCTCCGGCAGCGACACAGTGTCGCCCCCGATCAGCGGGCAGTCGAACGCCGCCAGCGCCGCCGCCAGCCCGGAGAGGAACGCGCGATCCCATGCGTCCGCGCCCAGCGGATAATTGAGCAGCACGCCCTCCGGCATCGCGCCCTTGGCGGCGAGATCGGAAAGGTTGGTGGCGACCAGCTTCCACGCCACATCCTCCGCCGGATCGCCGGAGAGGAAATGCACGCCCTCGACCAAAGTATCCGTGGTGAGGACATAGCCTCCAAGCCGCGCCGCATCGTCCGCAAGCCCCAGCGCGCCGGGATGGAGCGGCAGGCGGCGCAGCGCGGCGATGAACTCGGCCTCGATCATGCGGAAGGAGGTATCGGGTTTGGGA
>JAYRJH010000261.1:0-4444 GCA_041906415.1 Sphingomonas sp.
CATCCCCGCCGCGATCACCGCGATCAGTGGCGACGCGCTCGCCAAGCAGGGCGCGACCAACTTCACCGACTTCGCCTATCACGTCCCCGGCCTGACCTTCACCGACCAGGGCCCCGGCCAGAAGCGCTACACGTTGCGCGGCGTGCAGACCGCCGGGCAGGAGCAGGTCGCGGTCTATTATGACGAGGTGCCGGTGCCGGGCATCCAGAGCTCGACCGGCGATTCGGGCTCGCAGATCGGCGACCTCCAACTCTACGATCTCGATCGCGTCGAGGTGCTGAAGGGTCCGCAGAGCACTACCTTCGGCGCGAATGCGCAGACCGGCGCGGTGCGCTATATCCTCAAGAAGCCGGAGCTGAACCGTTTCGGCGGCTCCGTCCAGCTCGACGGCAACAGCGTCGACCATGGCGGCATGGGCGGCGGCGCCTACGGCATGATAAACCTGCCGATCGTCAGCGACACGCTGGGCCTGCGCGTGGTCGGCTATTACGTCCACACCGCTGGCTATGTCGACAACGTCCGGCTCAACCTGAAGAACGTCAACAGCGACGATAATGCCGGCATCCGCGGCATGCTGCGGTGGAAACCCAACAACTGGCTGACGATCGACGCGATGGCCTGGTATCAGAAGCGCGATACGCACGGCGCCAGCGAGACGATGCCGTACGACAGCTTCCACGTGCGCGGCGACCCGACGGACCAGGGCTATAAGGACAATGTGCCGCAATTCGCCTTCTTCAACACCGGCACCTACAACAGCGGCTTCTACGTCCAGTCTCAGCGCCCCGATCGCCAGCAGCTCTACTCGCTGACCGGCACCGCCGACCTCGGCTTCGCGACGCTGACCGCGACCGGATCGATCTATGACCGCTGGTTCCAATATTATCGGGACAACAGCTATTCGATCATCTCGATCGGCGGCGGCCCCGCCGGGGCGACCTGCCTCAACGGCGTGCCGTGCAAGCGCCCGGACCTCTTCCCCGAGCTGACCGACCAGACCCAGTCGCTCAACCAGAAGACCGTCGAGGTGCGCATGAACTCGAACGGGCCGGGCCGCTTCCAGTGGCTGGCGGGCGTATTCTATCGCGATCGCGGATCGGATTTCCGCAGCTATTCGCCGATGGTGGACGCCAACGGCTATCCGATCGTCTCCAGCGCGCCCTACACCGGCTTCTCGACCACGCCGGGCGCGGGGATCGCGGGATGCAACCCGTGCGGCTTCGCGCGCGTCAACACCCGCAGCATCAAGGAGGACGCGGTCTTCGGCGAAGCGACCTACGATATCTTCGACTGGTTGCAGATCATGGGCGGGCTGCGCTGGTATGAAGCCAACCAGCGCGATTTCGGCCGCACCCTGTTCCAGTCACCGTTGCTCGGCAGCACCCTGCCGGCCGACTATAACCGCCATGTGAAAGAGCATAAGCTCATCAAGAAGGCCCAGATCACCTTCAAGCCGACCAGCGACCTGACCGCCTATGTGCTCGCGTCGCAGGGCTTCCGCCTCGGAGGCACGAACCAGTCTGCCGCCGTGACGGTGCCGGACGGCTATAATTCGGACTCGCTGTGGAACTATGAGGCCGGAATCAAGTCGACCTGGTTCAACCGCCGCCTGATCGTGAACGTCGCGGGCTACCGGATCGACTTCAGCAACATCCAGGTGACCGGCCGCGATCCGACCGGCACGTTCGGCTTCATCGGCAATGCTGGCACCGCCCGCTTCCAGGGCATGGAATTCGAATTGCAGGCGCGCCCGTCGCGCGCGCTTGATCTCAGCGCGGGCTTCAACTGGCTGCCCGAGCGCGAGCTGACGCAGGATCAGGTCTCCACCACGATCGTCGCGACCGGCAAGAAGGGGGACAAGATCCCGCGCATCCCGGCGCTGACCGCGACCTTCTCCGCGCAATATAACCTGCCGCTCGCGATCGACGGCTGGACGGGCTATATTCGCGGCGACTACAGCTACAAGGGACGTTCGGGCACCGAATTCCGCCCGACGATCGCGACCTATCGCGAGCAGCATCCCTATAGCATCGTCAATCTGCGGATCGGCGCGGACAGCCAGAATGGCTTCGGCTTTTCCGTCTATATCAACAACGTGGCCGATACGGCGGGCGATGTTTATCTGGTGGCGGCGACGGCGCAGCCGACCTATCGCATCATCAACATGCCGCGCACGATCGGCATCCAGCTCAGCAAGCAGTTCTGAGCTTCCGGGCGGCGGCCTCGTCCCGTCGCCCCCTTTTTCGAGGACGATATGAGCGACACCCATCCGACCGCCGTCATCGCCAGCCGCAAGCCTTTCTATCGCGAGTTGCGCGCCGGCCAGCGCATCCTGTGGTGCGCTTGCGGACGGTCCAAGCGCCAGCCGTTCTGCGACGGCCGCTCGCATGAGGGCACCGGCTTCGAGCCGCTCGAATACAAGGCGTCCCGCGACGAGGAAGTGCTGCTGTGCGGCTGCAAGCAGACCGGCACGCCGCCTTTCTGCGACGGGGCGCACAGCAACCTGCCGGGCGGCTATCGCGACGAGGAGCGGGACGAAACCATGCCCGTGATCCCTCCGGACGCGGCCGGCTTCGCGCGGCTCGACGGTGAATGCTACATCGTCTCTCCGCAGGCCGACGCGGACGAGGATTTCTCCTGCGCGACGCTGGTGGCGGAATCGCTCGGGGCGAAGCATCAGTCGCAATTCCTGCTGACCGTGCGCGGCGAAGCCTCGCCGGTGCTGTCCTCTTCTGCGGGCGACGTGATCCTGTGGGTGCGCAGCGGCACCGGATCGGTCGAGATAGGCGAACGGCGCTTCGGGATCGACAGGCCTTCGGGCATCTCGATCCGGCGGGGCGAGACGTTCCGCCTGCATCGCAACGACGCTCCGCTGGTCATCTACGCTTCCGTCTGCCCCGGCACCGAGGCGTTCGAACGCCCACCCGCGATGACGCCGCGGTTCGATGCCGATTATCCCGTGCGCGTCGTCGGTATCGACGAGGAGGCCCGCACCGCGATGGGGCCACGCTATTTCCAGTTGCTGGTGGACGAGCGCCACGGTCTCGACAACAGCGCCCAGTTCATCGGCCACATCCCGCAATCGCGCGCGGAGATGCACCGCCATCTCTATGAGGAGGCGCTCATCATCCTGTCCGGCTCGGGCATGATCTGGAACGAGACGCGGCGGGCACAGGTGAAGGCGGGCGACGTGATCTTCTTCCCGCGCAAGCACCTCCACTCGCTGGAATGCACGGCGTCGGAGGGGATGGACGTGGTCGGCCTGATCCACCCCGGCACCAATCCCGGCATCAATTACTAGAGTTTGATCCGCCGCACCCGGATTCAGCTCTGCTGGATCCGACTCCAGGCAAACGGCCTTGTCCGGCGCTCCCGCATCGCACGGGAGCGCCGGCCGGGGACCTTATTCCGACACGCGCCCGGTATAGCGCTTCGGCTGCCTGCCGCCGGCGAGCGGGAGCTTGCTCTCGTCGACGATCGTGCCCGCCTTCATCACCAGCGCAATCTTCTTGGCATTGGCGATATCGGCGAGCGGATCGGCGTCCAGCAGCACTAGATCGGCGAGCTTGCCCGGCGCGACCGAGCCCATCCGGTCTTCCTTGCCGAGGAAGGTCGCCGCGTTGAGTGTTGCGATCCGGATCACCTCCAGCGGCTTGATGCCGGCCTGGACGAGCAGTTCCATCTCGCGATGCGCCGCCGGCCCGCTCGACTGGTCGGTGCCCAGCGCCGCGACGCCGCCGGCGGCAGCCACCTTGCGGGTGTTTTCGAGCGCGATCGGCGTCATCAACTTCATCCACCAGGTCCAGGTGCGGCCCTGATATTCGGCGCGCAGCTTCGTCTTCATATAATCGCGCTCGGCCGCGCTGAACGACGCCACATAATCCGGCTGGTCGAGGAACTCGGGATGCTCGGCCAGCCGTGCATAATTCTCGCCGATGGTGAGCGTGGTGGCGAACGGAGTGCGGCGCGCGGCCATCAGCCTGACGAAATCGTCGCTCACCGGTCCCTGGATGATCGGATGGGCTAGCGTGTCGATCCCGACCGACATCGCCTCCTCGGCGCGCCGCTCGTTCGAGATGTGGACGGTCGTGCGGATGCCGTGCTGATTGTAATATTGCACCAGCTTCTGCAATTCGGGCAGCGGCATCAGGGTTATCATCGGCCGCGCGCCCCAGCCTTCCTCGTCATAGGTGAACTTGACGAGATCGGGCTTCTGCTCGGCGATGTGCCTGTCGATCAGCGCCTTGTCCTTCTCGAAGTCGCTGACGCGGATGGCGATGCGGTCGCCATGGCTGCCGGGATAGGTGACGAGATTGCCTGTGGCGAAGATGTGCGGCGACTGGATCTTGCCGGCGCGCTCCTCGCTGCGCATCGTCAGGCTGACGGCGGGATCGTTGCCGGCGTCGTACACGGTGGTCACGCCGTCATAGATATATGAGGCGAG